>JASFIX010000005.1:0-23032 GCA_050122435.1 Desulfobacterales bacterium | reverse complement strand
TTTACGGGGCTCGATGTTTGCGATGCCAGTGATGGTGAATGTCTCAGAGCCGTCCAGGCCCAGGTTTTCCCAGCTTTCGCCATTTTTGAAAGTTAGCGGCAGCACGCCCATGCCCACCAGATTGCTGCGGTGAATTCTTTCATAGGATTCGGCAATAACCGCCTTAATGCCCAGCAGCTGGGAGCCTTTTGCGGCCCAGTCCCGTGATGACCCGGTGCCGTATTCCTTGCCGCCCAGGACCACCTGTGGTTTTTTCTCGGCCATATATTGCATGGCGGCATCATAGACAAACATTTCCTGGCGCTCAGGGAATGTTAGCGTGTAACTGCCTTCTTTGGGATCAACCAGCCTGTTTCTAATCCGGATGTTGCCGAAGGTGCCGCGCATCATAACTTCATGGTTACCCCGGCGGGATCCGTAAGAATTAAAATCTGCCGGGTCTACGTTTTTCTCGATTAGATATTTTCCGGCCGGATAATCTGGCGGGATAGCGCCGGCCGGGGATATATGGTCGGTGGTCAACGAATCACCCAAAATCAACAAAACACCGGCATTATGAATATCAGACGGTTGTGCGCTATCAAGGGCAAATCCGTCAAAATAAGGAGGCTTGCGAATGTATGTCGATTGGTCTTGCCACGCAAATGTCGTACTCTCGGCAACCGGAAGCTTAAGCCAGAATTTATCACCGTCAAATATTCTGGCGTACTCCTCTTTGAAATATTGCTGTTTGACATGCCGATGGATCAGGCTTTCAATTTCATCTGCGGTCGGCCAGATGTCTTTCAGATATACCGGTCGGTCCGCTGAATCCTGACCGAGCGGTTCAGTGGTCAGGTCAATATCGATGCTGCCGGCGATCGCAAAAGCCACCACCAGCATCGGGGATGCCAGAAAATTGGCGCGCACCTGCTGATGAATGCGGGCTTCAAAATTACGGTTGCCCGAAAGCACGGCCGCCACACTTAAGTCTCTGGCTTTAATGGCCTCGTCGATTCCAGGCGGCAGTGGTCCGCTGTTGCCGATGCAGGTGGTGCAGCCGAAACCGGCCAGGTAAAAGCCCAGACTTTCCAGATAAGATAGGAGATCGGCGTCTTTTAAATAATCAATAACGACTTTTGAGCCCGGTGCCAGGGAAGTCTTTACATAAGCGGGCACCCGTAGTCCTTTTTCAACCGCCTTTTTAGCGACCAGTCCGGCCCCCAGCATCACAAACGGATTGGAGGTATTGGTACAGGAGGTAATCGCAGCAATAACGATATCACCATCGCAGAGCTTCACGGATTCGCCGTTTACCACAAGTTCACATGCTTTCTTTTTGGGAGTGCAGGTCTCAGGTCGGCTGGTTTTTGATCCGGACTCATCATGGTAGGTGGACATATGTTCGACGTTGGTGTCGCGCTCATAGTCACAACCGAGCAGGATTGCAAAATTTTGTTTCAGATCGCTGAGGCTGATGCGATCCTGGGGCCGGGCTGGGCCGGCAACACAGGGCACCACCGTGGATAAATCGAGTTCAACGACTTCGGAGTATTCAGGCTCGTTAGCATCAGAGTAGAAAAGATCCAGCGTTTTGGCATAGGTTTCAACGATTTCGGCTCGGTCTGCCCGGTAGGTCATCTTGAGATAATCGATCGTCTTCCCGTCAATGGGGAAAAAGCCCAATGTGGCGCCATATTCCGGAGTCATATTGGCCAGTGTGGCCCGATCGGTGACGGTCAGGTTTTTCATGCCAGGACCGAAAAATTCCACAAATTTTTCAACCACGTTACGGCGGCGAAGCAATTCGGTGACGGTCAAGACCAGATCGGTTGCCGTGATGCCTTCGGACAGCTTGCCCACCAGTTTGAGGCCAATGACCTGCGGAATTGACATATAGTAAGGCTGACCCAGCATGACGGCTTCGGCCTCTATGCCGCCGACACCCCATCCCATTACACCAATTGCATTGATCATGGGCGTGTGAGAGTCGGTACCCACCAGGGTGTCCGGATAAGCCACCGTTATATTGTCGGCTTTTTCGGTCATGACCACCCGCCCCAGATGTTCCAGGTTCACCTGGTGGCAGATACCGGAGTTGGGCGGTACGACATTGAAATTATCAAAGCTTTTCTGAGCCCACTTAAGCAGGGCATAGCGTTCTGCGTTGCGTTCATACTCTTTGGCGACATTTTGGGTGATGGCATCGGCGGTACCAAAATAATCGACCTGCACGGAGTGATCGGCAATCAGATCCACCGGGACCAACGGATTGATTTTTTGCGGATCGCCACCCAGGTCTTTGACGGCATCGCGCATGGCCGCAAGATCGACAATCGCCGGAACACCTGTAAAATCCTGCATCAGCACCCGCGCCGGGTGGTAAGGAATTTCCACCGGTGTTTCATAGCGCTTTTGCCAGCGCGCGATGTTTTCCAGATCTTTGTCAAGCACAATTCGGCCGTCCAGCCTTCGTAAAAGATTTTCTACCAGGATTTTGATTGAATAGGGCAGGCGTTTAATGTCGGCGATACCATTTTTTTCCAGCCGCGTAATGTCAAAAATGGTATAGGTTCCTTTCGGGGTCTTTAATTCTGCTCGATAATCGGTATTATCCATAGTTAGAGCTTTCTCCTCTTTTTTATTGGAGTAATGGAGTATTGGAGTACTGGAGTAATGATCACGTTAATCTGCAGTCGATCGGTTTTTGCTTTTCCAGTACTCCACCACTCCAGTACTCCACCACTCCGGTTCCCTGATACACCACTACTCCATCTGTTTAATCGCCTCTACCTTATACACATATTTGACCCAATCGTCTCCGTAGTAATCTTCGGCAACGATTCGTAATGGAAATCCGTGCTTTTGGGGTAATTTTACGCCGTTGACCTGATAGGCCAAAAACACTTTATTGGAGCGGATGTCAGCTATCGGAAATTTCTCTACCTTTTCATAGGAGCCTTGCGGCCCGGAAACGACAATATGGGTGGTGTCGGCTTTCATGCCGGCCTGGTTCAGGACCTTCATCAGCGAAATCCCTTTCCAGTTCCCGTGATTGGTGAACACTCCGGGACAAATCATCAAAACCTTGCGCTCGATCGATGGAAGTTCAAGAATGCGGGAATAGGTGAGCCGGGACGGTGTGGCCACATTGCCGGCAATTGAAAGCCGCCATGATTTTAGGTCCACTTCATGATCGGTTTGGCCCATGGTTTCAAATTTTTTCAAGGGGAGCACTTCCAGATTACGGGTATCCAGGGTGGCGGGATTTTCGCTTCTCAAAGTAGACAGGTCGGTCCCTTTGGGCACCAGGATTCGTTTGGCCTTGGCATAGACATTTTCCAACCAACCGCCTAGGGTGGCCAAAAACATGCCCAGGCCCGAGAGAAATTTAACGCTGAATGTAATAAATTGTCGTCGTGTTTTCATAAGTCGTTGCGTTTGAGATGACGGATACCTTCTTCAGCCGCTACAATGACATCACTGGCCAGGCCCAGAAAAAGTCCGTGTTCCACGATGCCGGCGCGTTCATTCAGACTTGCAGCCACAAGATTTGGATCCGCCATTTCGCCAAAATTTGCATCAAGGATGAAATTGTTTTGATCGGTTTGATAGGGCTGGCCGTTATCATCAAGGCGCAGGGCGACGGTGGCCCCCTGTGATTTAAGAAAGTTTTCGGCAGTTTTTGCGGCAAACGGGATGACTTCGACCGGCAAGGCCCAGCGGTTGCCCAGGCGGGGTGACAGCTTGCTTTCGTCCACGATAATAATATTTT
Organism: Desulfobacterales bacterium; assembly: GCA_050122435.1. Taxonomy (GTDB): domain Bacteria; phylum Desulfobacterota; class Desulfobacteria; order Desulfobacterales; family JAHEIW01; genus JAHEIW01. The sequence goes on along the minus strand of JASFIX010000005.1, from coordinate 19,278 downwards.
GTCGGCTGGCCTGTGCCACCACTTTTTCCCGCAACAGTGCCCCGCCGCCGCCTTTAATTAGGTTCAGATCCGGATCGACTTCATCGGCCCCATCGATGGTGACATCAATTATTGCTTGATCCTCCAATCCGCACAAGGGAATACTCCATTCACCGGCCAATTTTTCCGTACGGATTGAGGTCGGGATGCCGACAATGTTTTTCAAATCACCGGATTTGAGGCGCTCACCGATTCGAATCACGGCAAACGCCGTCGTGCTGCCGGTACCCAGACCCACCACCATGCCGGATTCAACAAATTCGACAGCGCGGTGGGCCGCTTTCTGTTTTAATTCGTCCTGTTTTTTCAAAGCCGTGGCTCTCCTTTTATCCACACCTTATTTGTTTGCCCGGATAGTTAATACATCCGCAGATTTCGCAGATTATTTTTAATTTCAAAATTTTTAGTTTGTTTTTAATCTGGGGATAATAAAATCCATCATTTCATTTATACAATTTCCAGCGCCTTTTCAACGATACGGTCGGCTGTGAGCCCGAATTTTTCATACAGAATTTTGGAAGGCGCCGAGGCACCGTAACGATCCAAAGCCATAATGTGACCGGAATCACCCACATAGCGGTGCCAACCCAAGGCACTGCCGGCTTCGATGGCGATTTTGATTTTTATCTCCGGCGGCAGGACGCGGCGCCGATATTCTGCCGGCTGCGCCTCAAACAGTTCCCAGGAAGGCATGCTGACGACCTGTACCGCCGGTCCTCTGGCCTGGATCTTTGCTGCGGCTTCGAGGGCAATGGGGACTTCTGAACCACTGGCGATCAGGACAAGGTCCGGTTTATGATCGGCGGCCTCACTTAGAATATAGGCTCCCTGGTGGAGGCCCTCTGCGGATGCGTATTTGGATTTGCGGTCCAGAGTGGGTAGGTTTTGACGGCTTAATGCCAGGGCCACTGGACCGCCCCGGTGGCTGATAGCCGCCCGCCAGGCCTCGGCGGTTTCATTGGCATCACAGGGTCGGATAACGGTGAGGTTCGGCATTGCTCTCAGGGAGGCCAATTGTTCTATCGGTTGATGGGTAGGGCCGTCTTCTCCAACGCCGACGCTGTCATGGGTAAATACGTAAATAACCTTCAGTTTTGTCAATGCCGCCAGACGGATGGCCGGCCGCATGTAATCAGAAAAAACTAAAAATGTGGCCCCGTAAGGAATTAGACCACGATGCAGCGCCATGCCGTTTAAAATACCACCCATGGCATGTTCCCTGACGCCGAAACGCAGATTGCGGCCGGCATAATTTGTTGCCTGGTAGTCGGTCTCACCGCTAAGGAGCGTTTTGGTAGAAGGTGCCAGGTCCGCTGATCCGCCAATCAAGTTGGCAATCGTCGGTGCTACCGCATTAAGCACCTTACCGGACGCCACCCGCGTTGCCAGGCCCTTTTCATCAGGCTCGAAAACCGGAATATTGTTTTCCCAGCCATTCGGCAGCTGGTCTTTCATCCAGCGGTCCCATTCAGCAGCCGGCTCTTTGAAATTTTCCCGATAGGCTTCAATCGCTGCCTGCCAGCTCTCTTGCAGTTTACGACCCGTGTCAGCTGTCTGACGAAAATGGGTCGAGACCTCATCCGGAACCAGAAAGCTCGGCTCCCGGGGCCACTTCAGGTTGTCTTTGGTCAGTTTGATCTCTTCCGGCCCCAGCGGTTCCCCGTGTACGCCGGGCGTATCCTGTTTGCTGGGGCTTCCGTAGCCGATGTGGGTTCGGACCGCAATCAGCGATGGCCTTCTGGTTTCTTTGCGAGCTTCATTCAGTGCCTGTTCCAGCGCATCCAGGTCGTTGCCGTCATCGACCCGCTGGACATGCCAGCCGTAAGCTACAAAACGACCGGTGCGGTTTTCGGTAAATGCGATGTCCGTATCACCTTCGATGGAAATGTGATTGTCGTCATAAAAATAGATCAACTTGCCCAGGCCCAGGTGTCCCGCCAGTGAAGCCGCCTCATGGGAGATGCCTTCCATGAGATCCCCATCGCTGATGATGCCGTAGGTAAAATGGTCCACAATGTGATGACCGGGTCGATTAAAGCGTTCAGCCAGGTAGCGTTCGGCAAGGGCCATGCCCACACCATTGGCAAAGCCCTGTCCCAGAGGGCCGGTGGTGGTCTCCACCCCCGGTGTGAGACCGTGTTCTGGATGGCCGGGTGTCTTGCTGCCCCATTGGCGGAAATTTTGAAGTTCCTCCATTGACAGGTCATAACCACTCAGATGCAAAAGACTGTAAAGCAGCATCGAGCCGTGGCCGGCTGAGAGCACAAAGCGGTCCCTGTTGGGCCAGGAGGGGTCTTCAGGATTGTGTCTCAAAAAACGCGTCCAGAGAATATAGGCCATGGCGGCAGCACCCATGGGCATGCCGGGATGGCCTGATTTGGCTTTTTCAACCCCATCGACAGCAAGCATTCGGATCGTGTTAATACAGAGTTGGTCGAGTGTTGTCTGCATTTGGTCCCCCTAATTGGCAATGATGTTGTAAATTCCTAAACATACAGTTTATGTGAAAAATATCAATTGGACCTCACTTCATTATTGCAGAACCCAATATTCCATCATTCCAGTATTCCAACATTCCAATTATGGGTGAAGCGATTTAATTTCCCGCAGCTATTTATCGCTTTTATGGCTAAACCATTGTTGCGGTATTCATGTTATGTTCCTTCACCTTTGATCCTTTTAATGATTTTGGGGATAAAAAGCGAGAAAACAAACAACCCAACCGAGAAAAATACTTTAAAAGAAATCAATTCGGCCCAGTTACCCGAGACCCAGACCTCTTTTAGGGTTCCAACGAAAAATGTGAAAATAAATGTGCCGACAATAATACCCAGACCGGTTCCAGAAAAATAATCCCAAAAATGCACTTTGGTCAATCCCATACCAAAATTCATAGGCGTAAAAGGAAAATATACGAGGCGTAAATATAAAACCGTGGCAAATCCGTTTCGCTCAATGGCATCATCATATTTTTTTAATTTATCGCCAATCAGGGAAGCGGCAAATTCTCTACCCAGCGTGCGCCCGATAAAAAAAGCTGCACTGGAACCCAACATGGCCCCGATCCACACCCAGGCAAATCCCCAGTAGGCACCAAATATAGCGGCACCCAGACCTGTAATCAGTGTGCCCGGCACAAAAAGGCAGACCCCAATTGCATAAACCAGGATGAATACCAGCGGCGCCCAAAATCCGGCCATATCTAAAAAGCGGCCCAGCGCATCGGCTGTTAGAAATTGTCTTACGGGGGTAAAGCGCACCAGCAAGATCGCACCGATAATAAATGCCAGAAGTATTAAGGCCTTTAAAATCGCTTTTTTGCGGTTATTTACTGTTTGTTGCATCACTTCTTCCATATCATGTTCCTATCCATTGGTCTTTTTTGGGCTCGGTCACGATTCAATTTCGCATGCTCTGCCTTTCAAATGAAAGAAAAATTTTAAACCCTTCTGAACTTTTTCTGAAAATATTTTAGGCGAAAAAAACTTACCTGCTACCCGTTTGTTGATCTCACCGATGGTCGGATAGGGATGCACGGCCGCCGCCAGGGTCGAAAGCTTAACTTTTCCGTTTAATACGGCCACCCACTCAGCGAGCAGGTCTCCGGCGTGGGGTCCTAAAATCTGAACGCCGATGGGCTTTTCCTTCTCGTTTAAAATCATTTTGATTTTGCCTGTTTTTTCCCCCTCGGCCACACTCCTGTCATTGTCTTTAAATTCTTCGATCCAGACCTTGTAGTCGATACCGGCTTCGCGCGCCATTGTCTCGTTCATACCGATATTGCCCAGCGGTGGATCTGTGAAGGTACACCACGGTAAATAGGTGTAGTCGGCTTTGCGGGGAAGGCGAAAAATGGCATTGCTGACCACAATACCGCCTTCATAGCCGGCGGTATGGGTGAATTGAAATCCGCCGTTAACATCACCGACCGCATAAATATGTTTGTGATTGGTGCGCATTCGCTGATCAACCTTAATGCCGCGCCGATCATGTTCAATACCAATGCTTTCAAGCCCCAGCCCTTCAACATTGGCAACCCGGCCCAGGGCAACCAGAAGTGCCTCGGCTTTCAGGCGAATCGTGTTGCCCTCATTGTCTGTTTTGCCTTTTACGATCACTTCTCTCTCGTTGCCCAGATCGTTTACGGCTTCAATGGTATGGCGGGTATAGAATTCAACGCCTTCAGCACTTAAGATTTTCATGACCTCATGGGTCAGGTCAGAATCATCTTTTGGAAGAATCTGAGGCGCCATATCGACCACCGCCACGGCGGTTCCAAAACGGGTGAAAGCCTGAGCCATTTCAACGCCGATCGGCCCGGCGCCCAATACAATCAGGGATTTGGGTAGATGATCGAGATAGAATATTTCTTTGTTGGTTATATACGGTGTTTTGTCAAGGCCTTTGATGGGCGGGATGATGGCCGATGAACCTGTAGCGATCACCCAGGACTTGGCGGTGTAAGTTTTTCCATTTAGCCGGATGGCATGCTCATCCGTAAAATTCGGGCGGCCGAATTCAACCTGGGCACCCAGCCCACAAAAACGTTCTACCGAATCATGGTGCTGGATGTCTTGTATCACCGATCTGACTCTTTCAGATATCTTGCTAAATTCAACCGGCGGCACCTCTATTTTGGGTAAGCCGAATTTTTCAGCATTTTTCATCAAATGATAAACGTGAGCGCTTTTAATAAGCGTTTTGCTGGGCACACAACCAAAATGCAGACAGTCTCCGCCTAGCTCGTTTTCTTTTTCAATCAGCAGGGTTTTGGCACCCAGTTGAGCGGCTCCGGCTGCCACAGTCAAGCCACCGGCACCACCGCCAATGATTCCAATATCGTAGTCATAATTTGTCATTTTTTTCCTCCAAATCTGCTATTGGCTAGCGCGCCGGATTTACGGTACACCTCTGGCATTTTATGTAACTATTCTAATTGGCGTATTGGAGCCTATAAGATTTCGGAATGCGGAATGCGGAATGCGGATTTTGGATTTTGAATTCACGACATATTCGATTTCACAATCCGCAATCCGCAATCTAAAATCCGCAATTGATTTGCGCCAATACTCCATCACTCCGGTTTATTCACCTTTGACATCATTAAGCGACCAATCATAATGTAAATATTTCACTTTAAGGGTGCCCCTTTGGGCGGCTAATTTTTCTTTTAAATTACCTTCAGCATACTTTAGGTAAAATCCAAGAACTCCATCGCTGAAGTCTTCTGAAAACCATTTAAAAATCCGGCTGACAAACAGGTTGTTGCCATCCAATCGGTACCTGTTTTCATCATTGACAAACGAGCGGGTGGAATCCTCCAGCTGGTGATCGAGGGTCTGGCCCCGATACGGTTCCGGTCTGAGCGGCGGACAGCTGATTGCTGAACAGTTTATTGCAAAATGGACTCGAGGGTCTTTGAATCGAGGCCTGAGTATATTATGTTCAATATCATCCAGGGTGGTTAGACGGCTATCAATACGCACAAATTCCTTCTCCCAGGGACTCTTAAAAAAGTTGCCCAGCTCTTTTATGGATGTAATTTCCGGATAGCCGCTTAAAATCAGTTTAATGGTCCAGGCATTGTATGCATTGATATAATACGCATACTGCTCGTTGCGGGACAGTTTTTCTGGGTCGGTATCTTCGAGCACCTTTAAATATTGATCCAGCCGGTCTTCTTCGGCTTTAAAACCGCTGTAATCCACTCCCCCTGGCTTTACATACTTACCAAGCAGATCGGCCCAGATTTCATGGTCCACCGTCGAAGCCCGGCTTAGTCCGGGCGATCCGAGAATTATCGCCACAAGGATTATTGCTATAATATAGGTATAAAACAAATTGCGTTTATTCATTTTTAGAATCTTTCTAATTCAAGCGAAGTTAAACTGACAACCCCTTTAACAATTTGACTTTGAATTCGGGGTTTGCCCTTGGTCGAATCATACTTGAAAAACTTACACAAAAGTAAGGGTGTAAACAGCTTAGTCAAGCAGATGGCGGATCGGGAAATTACGTTTAAGATACCCGGATAAAACCTTAATTTAAGGCCGTTGATTTCATTTGAAAAAGTCTTATGTTTGAATATCTTGCAACATTAGAAACTCACAAAAACTCATGCCCCTTTGAAAGGAGATTAAAATGGAAGAACGCAGCGCAGCAGTTACCATGCACGGAAATCCCCTTACCCTGGTAGGCCAGGAACTCAGTGTCGGAGATGCGGCTCCGGATCTAGAACTTTTAGACAATGACCTGAATGCGGTCAAGCTTTCCTCATTTCAAGGAAAAGTATGTGTCATTTCAGCGGTACCCTCTCTTGATACACCGACCTGTGACATGGAAACCCGCCGATTTAATGAGGAGGCCGGCAAACTGGGTGACGATGTTGTTATATTAACGGTCAGCATGGACCTGCCATTTGCCCAGAAGAGATGGTGCGGTGCCGCCGGTGTTGAAAGTGTCATCACGCTTTCAGATCACCGCGATGCGGCCTTTGGAACCGCATTCGGCGTATTGATAAAAGAATTGCGCTTGTTGGGCAGGTCAATTTTTGTTCTGGATCGAAACGGTACCATTCAATACATCCAGAACGTCAAAGAGCTGTCGGAAGAACCAAATTATGATGCGGTAATTGAAGCCGTTCAGAAAATCGTCTAAAGTCGAATCGGATTTTGCATTGGTGAGTCTCGATCCTTTCCAAGTTTCGTGGTCCCGCCAAGTCGGGACGGAGGGACGGGCGCTATGGGAAGCTTTGGTGGGTTGCTCCGCTTTTGCATCCTCGATGATCCAGCCCATATATCAAACATTGCAACCCTTTTGAATTGCTGATATAGTTTCACAAAAACACCAACATGTTCTAAAATTTTATGTGTTTCTTATCCCTCATTCGTCCGAGAGCCCCATACATCTATGAGAATACTTGAAGCCGTAAGATATCTGGACCTGAATACCCGATCAAATTCGGTACATCTTCTTCTATTATACCTACATCGCCTAATCGGGAATCAATATGAATAAAGGGAAATCTGACGCAGCAATTATCGATGACCCCGAATCCTGGGTGGACCATTATGGAGATTTCCTTTATCGATTTGCCCTGTCGAGGGTTAAAGATCCTGCCGTTGCCGAAGATTTAGTTCAGGAGACCTTTCTTGCCGCTCTGCGAGCTCGCGAAAACTTCAAGGGTCGTTCTGCAGGTCGAACTTGGCTGATCGCCATCCTGAAACATAAGATTGTCGATTATATACGGAAAAAAATTCGAGAACCGTCCAGCGACAAAATTGAAACACTAACCGATATGATAGACTCGGATTTTAACGACGAGGGAAAATGGCAGGTTCGACCACACAAATGGGCCATCAATCCGGGGAAAATCTATGAGCAAAAAGAATTCTTCGATGTGCTATATCATTGTCTGGCGGAACTTCCGGAGCGCCTGGCAGAGGCATTTATGCTGCGCGAGATGGATGGACTCAGTACAGCGGAAGTTTGTAAGGCCCTTGATATAACCGCGACGAATAGTTGGGTCATGCTTTATCGGGCCCGCATGTCGCTGCGGCGCTGCCTTGAAGACGAATGGCTGGGCGCGGAACAATAAAGGAGTAAAACGTGCACTGGATGTATAGCTGCAAAGACGTTTCTGAATTGCTTTCAAAGTCTCTGGACCGGTCGCTGCCTTTTTATCAACGTATGCTGATGCGGTTGCACCTGCTCATGTGTAAATATTGCTCCAGAGTTAAAGAGCATTTTGAAGCCCTTAGAACCGCAAGCCGCCATGAAGAATTGCATGGCAATGAGTTGGATGAGTCCCGAGCGCTCTCCCATGATGGCAAGGAGCGGCTGAAGAAATTTTTAAAGAATCATTTGTCTGGCACGTCATGATTCAACTATACTGCTTTCACTAGAACTCATCTCAAAAATAGGATTTTGGTTCAAGATTCCGTCTTCGCCAAAGGCTTCGACGGGACAAGCGCGATGGACCTCAGGTTTGTGACCCACAGACAGTATAAGATCAGATGGGGAATCCAGCAACGCTGGAAAACGAGGCACCAACAAAAATATTGGGGCAAAAGACATTTTTGAGATGGGTTCTAATAATGTTCCGAAAGGAATGATACAGTGGCCGATAAGATCGATATTCGTTCAATAAAAGATCGGGGCGGAAGGAGATATTTGCCTGATCGTCGTAAATCTTCCTCGTCAGATCATTTCCCGGAAAGACGGTTCTTACGCCACCGGCGCAGCGGTTCCGACCGTAGAAGATTACAAAGCACTAAAGTACGAAAAAAATTGGAACGCCGAAAGGCTTTTAAAGAAAAATATTCAAACTGAAGGTTTGCCTAAGAAAGATGCACTTGGATGGGGTTGGGTCTAATGGCGAAATGACCTTTCAAATAACCTTTGGGAATAAAACCCGCTATTATTTATCCTTTACATGAAGGGCTTTTTAATTTTACTTTAAGCGGGATTGAAGGGATTTGGGCAATTTTCCGTTTCCGCCAATAATGCGCTCTATTTCGCGGGTGATGCTCAGACGTTCAACCATCTTCTCGAGAGCTTTGACCGCCTTGCGCAATCGCCGTGAGGAAGAAGTCATCTCCAAAAACCGCTGTTTTTCTTCAAAACTAAAACCATCGCAAGCTGCAATTGAAAATGAAACCGACTTAATATCCAGCCGGCCGCTGAATTGGTTATTAACAAATTGATCGGTCGTCGGATTTATTTTCCTGAGCAACTGAATGCCCCGCTGGGCCAATTTTCTCAAATTTTCCCCGCTTGTATCTTCTTCAGGCTGATCATCAAAAAATTCGACTTTAGCCTGCAAATAGGGCCTCTCATCAAACAGTTCTTTTATGGCAAATCGGTTTTTTCCGTGATTCATAATGTCCAGACGGCCATCATCATACCTTTTTAATATCTTTACGATTCGGGCGGTGCACCCTTTTGTTTGAAACTGTTTACCGATGAAATAGACGATGCCAAATTCGATGTTTTGCTCCAGGCAAACCTTCGTCATTAATTTATAGCGTTCCTCAAAAATGTGAAGCGGCAAAGACATTTCCGGCAACAATACCAAACCCAACGGGAAAATCGGAATGATGGTTTCAGAATTCATATTTGAACCCCCTGCCAATCGCGAATGTATTTCTTATTGTAATTTAGGATCAATCATCTAACAGTCAATACTGAGGTGCTAGGGTAATTTCAAGCGAAAGGTTTGAAAAGCAAAAGGCACTGTTTGATGAGTCAAGCAATCCGAAGATATGGGGTATACCCAATATGGAAGCACTTCTAATTATTCAGGCAGAACTCCTGGAGGCGCTGCCGTTCTATATGAATATGGGGTTATCGATAAGCCCTTTTCGGCCGGGGGGTTTCTCAGTAAACTCCAGATGGGGTTGCCGTTGTCGCTTCTGAAAAACGGCTTGCATTAATCAGGGAACAGCCGCTCGCAATATTTGCCTTATCTGTTCAGGGTTTGTTTGGATTCACGCCGCCTTTAATGACCTTGAACTTTCCGTTACCTGTCGTTGGATTCATTTTCGGATCAAATTCAGCACCGATACCGTAATCGTATAAAACCACAGCAGCTGAAATTTCAGCACACCACTTTACTTCAGCAAGGTAAAGACCGGCGTCCAGGCCGATTTTTGACTTTTCGATGTCGATGCGAACACGGGTGCCGACCTGGTAGGGAGTATCCGATTCGAAATAGATGCCTCCCTGGCTGTAGTTGTACATTCTGCCATAGGAACAGGTTCCCGAACCGCAATTTTTAATGACAAGAGGGGTATCATGGTTAAACCGTTTGCTGGCTCTTCGGTCATTCATAAACGTATGCTCGTCGTATGGCTGAATGTGGCGGGATAAAAAAAATATGTTTCCGGTATTTGTCATAATGTAGATATTTATGTGATGCTTTTCGATTGCATGAAGAGCCGATTTCATTATTTTCTGAATATATCTCGACGTTCGATAATGCTTCCGTCCCAGCGGCCGTTTTTGCTTCTGCGGTCGGAAATTCTGCGCCGGGCCAAACCGCTTCTGCGGTCAAAACCTTTTCTGCGATCGCGGCCGGACCGTCTTTCAATGCCGGTATGCGTTTGATGGTTTTTTCTTCTATCATATCCCGAACGCGTCCCGCCTCTATCCTTGATGTTGACCTGCCCCCCATTTTTGACCAAGGTGTTTTTTCCTCCTTCTATGGTTTGCAATATAAATAGCAAGCTTTATGCCAACGAAAACACCCGGGTTGATTCAGCGACTATGGGCACTTAGGGCAATGCCTCATAAAGATGTTGTCTTTACGTGCTAGATCTTATGAAACGGATTCCTGATTATTGTGAAATCTTTTTCCCATAAGCGAATATGCAATAGTGATTTGGCCTCGCGCAAAGGCGCAAAGAGGTAAATCTTTAAACTAGCTTGGTGACCTTGGGGTTATGCGTGAGCAAAAATTAAATGGAAGGGTTTGAAGGCGGCGGACAATGAACACCTAGTCCACCGGAGGCGAATTGAGATGGGTTATAAAAAGGTTCGGAAATGCTTACAGCCCCTTTTCGGTCTTAATTTGCTGATGGAGTTGCTCAAAGTTCTGTGGTCCCTTATTTTCAAGGCGGCGCTTGATGGATATAACATCCGCCGGGCACTGAGTGGCGCATACCCCGCAGCCGATGCACCAATCCTGATCCACCTGGGCTTTATCTTCAACCATTTTTACCGCATCTACCGGACAAATATCGGCGCAAGTCCCGCACCCGATGCATTCATCCAATTCGGTTTCGCGAATAAAATAGACTGCCATTAACTGGTCACGTTGTATTTTACGCCGTCTGATTATGCCGACGTTCCAGCAATAATGCCCGCAGCAGTTACAGGTGTGCTTTATTTGGCCCTGGGCATTATCCACCATATGAACCAGACCCTCATTTTCACTGTTTTCCATTATTTGATGGGCCTCATCTTTGGAAATTTCGCGGGCCAGGCCTTTGTCGATGACAAATTGTGCCAGTTCATCATACTTGACGCACACTTCAAGGCTGTGGGGGCAATCGGTGCGGCCGAGTATTTTTGCCGACATGCGGCAGGGACAATGGGCTACGGCAATTGTGGTGGCCGCGTCAACGATAGGGCCGATCTGTTCATTGGGCATCACCCCCTGCATGGGGATCTCGATGCTCTTATTGGCCGGACTGTATTTAAAGGATTTGGTTCGTGCACCGCCGTAGACTTTTTGGGTGACGGGTACTTTAAAATAATTGAGTATCAGCTTTGCCATGCGTTTGGCGGTCTCATCCTCTTTTCCACCCCAGAAAAACGTTTGTGGCAAACCAAAGCCCACTTGAAGCAGGGCATAGCCTGTGGATCCGTCCTCGGCAGGGGCCGTGAAGAGAATGTTGCGTCCCGCCATGGATTCTAATGCCTCAGCAACTTCCGGTAAGGGAAGGTCTGCACGGGCGGAGATATTTTCCAGGCTGGCGACCTGCAGCGGCGCAAGATCATTGGGTATTGCCAGCGCCACCTGAGCTTCTGCAGGGCTAAACATTTCTTTGAGAAGATCCAGGAGTTCTTCGGTGTACGGGTACCCCATAGTCAGATGTTCCAGGTGAACGGCCAAACGGTTGTAAAGGTCTTGCATAGTCGTAACTCCATTTTCGACAGGTGCCGGGGTGCGATCTTTGAGCCTCACGCAAAGACGCAAAGGCGCAAAGTTTTTTTATTATATATTATTTTTTTTGCGACGTTGCGGCTTTGCGTGAGACATAATTAAAAAGCTAAGATTCCTTTATACTTAATAGCATTTAGGCCGAAATGTTGACAAGGTAAAATCCTCATTTTTCCAGAAGCAATCGGATGAAGCCCGCGATCTGATCCGCACCGTTTGAGGTGTCCCGCTCAATACGCGGTAGAGTCAGAAGATCCTGCAGTCGATGGACCCAAGCCCCATTTTGAAATTCAGTTTCCTCGATGGCAAAACCGCTCATATGGTTTTCCACAAAATCAACCAGGGGTTTTGATTCGCGATAACGGACTCGGTGAGAATAGCCGAAAGGGACTCCGACCTGATAAATTTCCGCAATAGTGCTGTAACCGACCTTTCCGACGACCGCGTCCGCGGCGTTGATTAAATCGGGATGAAAATAGCCGGAGTTCTCCGGCAGAAGAATCAGATTGTCTTGAATATTTTCAGTATCGCTGGCGCCCGGTATGATAAAATGGGTGTCGGTCTGTTCTTTTAATTTATCGATAAAACCATAGCTTTTAGGAACACCCCCGGCGGTAATTAAAACCACCTTATCACTGTTCGACAACCCCAGCCGCTGTCTGATTTTCCTTGAGGGGGATTTAATTTTCCGACTGGCCGGATTTGCCGTGAAATCCGCTCTTACGGGTTTGCAGATGGGTTGGGTTTGAATATGGCAGGTCGCGTCAGCAAAAATGGATTGTAAATACGCATTAAATTCATTAAATTCCTCTTTTTCATATCCCTGATAAATCCAATCCCAGGTAAAATTCTCGATTAAAACCGAGGGCACGCCAGCTTCTTTGGCAATCTGGATTCCCATAGGAGCAATATCACAGACAATCAGTTTGCACTTCAGATGCTTTATTTTTTCAGCCGCCGCGGCAATTTGCGTTGGATTGAAGGGCAGAAACTTTTTTAGCTTTTGAACGGTTGCAGGCAAATCTTCCTGAAAGGGAGTTTTCTGGACCAGGCCGATGTCGGTTTCCAGGCGATGATATTGAAAGGAAAAAGAATCGGAATTGGCAAAAAACCACTCCGGCACCGTAGTGAAAATATCAAACTGAAGCGACAATTCGATTTCCGCCAGTGCTTCCATGACACTGGCTGCGCGTGCGGCATGTCCGAATCCGTGGGGCGATATAAAAAAAGCAATACGTCTGGCGGGGACATCCGCCTGATATCGAACCGTCATTAGATTATCGCAGGTTTGCAGATGGGATGGTTGCCTTATTCCTTGATTACAAAGTGAGCGCGTCTGTTTTTTGCCCAGGCGTCTTCGGTCGAGCCGGTATCTACCGGTCGTTCCTCACCGTAGCTGATCGTGGTTAATCTACTATCGCTTATACCGAGATCAACCAGAAAAGATTTGGAACTGAAAGCGCGTCTGTCGCCAAGGGCCAGATTATATTCGTTGGTCCCCCGTTCATCACAGTGTCCCTCAATGACAACCTGTGCCCTGGGATTTTCTCTGAGCCATGCTGCCTTTGCCCGCAATATTTCCTGGGCTTCAACCGATAGGCTGGCACTGTCAAATTCAAAAAGAATATCCTCATTTTCAAACATCTCTCTTGCGCTCAGAACTCTTTCCTGTTTCTCTCTCAGCTGTTCTTCCCTGAGTTCTTCTTCCCGAATGGCAGCCTGTCTTTCCTGTTCTCTTTTTCTGGCCTCCTCTTCGGCCCTTCTGCGGGCTTCATCTTCTGACATCACCGGTTCGGATGCGACCTGTTTTTTACCGCATGAGGGGGCCAAAAAGCCGACGAAGATAATAAGAACCAGGACGAGAAACGTCCAATTTTTGTTATTCATTCTTTTCTCCCTTTCTGATTCGGAAAAAGGTTAACCCAATGTTGCTCCAGAATTTATATCTCAAAGAACGCATATTGTCAAAAGAATGAAAATCCGGAATCGATGATTTAATGCTGGAACAACGGGTTGGATTGATTTTTTACCATCATAAAGATAATAGCGGTGTTTGCCCCGGCAACGTCGGAAACCAATTCTGATATGGTAAAAAAATGGCGGCTCATGGGGATATGAGCCGCCAGATGAGGAGGACATAGAGGTATGCGTAAGAAGCATAGATCTGTGGGGTATGTCATACATAAACTACTACAATGTGGCATGTCAAGTTTTTTTTTATTTTTTAATACTTAATATTTCACAATATTGATTGTAATATTTTATGTATTATGCTTAACATATTAAAATGATGATAGAAATTCATTATTTGCATTCGACAACCGACAGTTTAATGATTACGATTGTGCAATAAAATGAAAACCTTGCAGAGAGAGAGAACCCCGCTTTACGTATCCGATGCCAAGAACTGTGCCCGCCACCTGGTAAGGGAGTCACTTAACCAAATTCTGGCAGGGACATACGAGGTCCCTTCATTTGAGGAAATGGTCTCCATTCTGGAGCGGGATTTTGAACATACATTTGATGAGTTCATGGCCCGCCGTAAAATTATGAAATCCCATATTTCCTGGAGCCGGGAGCAGGTCGATGATGAATTGGAAAAGCAAAAAATTCGCTATGAGAATGAGCTCCGGGTGAATTTAAGAGTTGCAGCGCTGAATACGATTGAAGAAATTGAAAATCTGGTAAAAAGCTTAAATCAGGCGATCACGGAGTGGAAAATCGAGAATCTTTAAAGATTGATCAGCTTGTCTGACAGCTGCATGGCCGTTACGATATCCAGCATGTTGGTGGTCTCACCGACCTGCTTTTTCTCCAACAGGTTGAAGTGGTCCAGGCAGGTGCCGCAAACCAGTATAGTGAGGCCCGCCGCTTCGTAAGCCTTTAAGTCTTCAAGCACTTCCGAGCCCTCGATGGTCAGTTTAACGCCGTTGTTCACGAAAACCAGCCGCCATAGCTCGTCACCCATCTCCTTTAGCGTGCGCAGAAAGCTATACATTAGCTTTGAGCCCAGCACATCGTCGCCGTAACCGACGCGGTCCGTGGCGCACATGACCATGATTTTTTTCGTGTCGGTGGACGGTGACGGTTCAGGTTGGGGCTGCACTGAGGGTGATGAATCACAAGACCCGGTGACAACATAGTCGGGCGCGTCTTGTTCCAGCGCAGTTCGGAAACCCTTGGATTCAAGGAACCGCTGAACATTCTGTTGGGCAGCTGCGTTGTCGATTACCACCCTTATACTGCTTGGGTTTTCTTCCTCAATAGCGCCTTTAGTCTGAAGCACAGGTGCCGGGCATGCCAGACCGCGGGCATCAATTTCTTTCATGGGAACACCTTCCTAACAATGGTAAATTTTGGATTGGATGCTTATTTATTTAGCTGACTATACGACATAAATCTTCTCTTCCGGGCTGTGTATAATTTCGCCGATTTGGGCCGCATCACTGATACCTGCATTTTTCAAGGCTGCGACCAGGGCCTCGGCTTGATTTACGTTAACGCTGATCAACAGACCTC
Source organism: Desulfobacterales bacterium (assembly GCA_050122435.1). Lineage (GTDB taxonomy): Bacteria > Desulfobacterota > Desulfobacteria > Desulfobacterales > JAHEIW01 > JAHEIW01. The sequence goes on along the minus strand of JASFIX010000005.1, from coordinate 4,055 downwards.
CTGATGTCTGAGGATCGAACAGCACGTCCTGAAGCGGGCGCGGTACGGTATCGCCAAAGGCGATCATCTCTTCGCGGAACTCCCTGTTTTTGTAAGCACCGGCAGGGATAAGCCCCATGGATGCCAATTCCAGGGCTTCGGCAATGACCGGTACTTGCCCGGAATCGACTCGGACGCTCAGACCCGATCCAGACACCATTTCAGCAAGATGTCCCAGCAGACCGAAGCCGGTCACGTCGGTGCAGGCGCTGATATCGGAGTCCGTCATGGTCCCGGCAGCGTCCCGATTAAGAGCCGCCATTAGACGGGTAACCTTATCGATAAGTTTGGCAGGGGCCATATTGGCCTTTATGGCGGTGTTTACAATTCCGGTGCCAAGCGGTTTTGTCAACACCAAGCGATCCCCCGTTCGCAGGTTCTTCTTTGCAAGTACCCTTGCCGGGTGAATAAACCCGGTTACAGACAGGCCGTACTTGATTTCCTTATCCTTGATGCTGTGACCGCCGATAAGGACCACTTCGGCCTCCTTGAGTTTGTCGATTCCGCCCTGGATGATTTGTCGCAGGATCGTCAGATCCATTTGATCGGCCGGAAAGGCCACGAGGTTCATGGCGGTCTTGGGCCTACCGCCCATGGCGTAGACATCGCTGAGTGCATTGGCGGCGGCAATTTGTCCGAACCAGTAAGGATCGTCCACGATGGGCGTGAAAAAATCGACGGTCTGGATGAGCGCCAGGTCATCCGAAATCCGGTAGACACCGGCGTCGTCCGCTCGGTCCAGGCCGATCATGACATTCTCGTCGGAAGGAAACGCCATGTCGCAAAGTGCCCTGTCCAGGTCCCCCGGAGGCAGTTTGGAGGCTCAACCCGAACCGGCCACAGTGGCAGTAAGCTTTACCTTCTTTTTATCTTCCATCAGTCCAACCCTCCTTAATTCGATCCGGGCCGGGAACGACCATAACCGCTTACAGGCTTGATACACTTCTTTTTTGGCCATCCCTTCTCATGAACCGCCGGTTCTATAATTAGACTTATGAGAATATGCCCATAAAACTAGATAGCATGAATTTTTTCTATGGGTCAAATAGATAATTTTAATGTTTTTAACGTTATTGATTGGATTTTTGAATAATCAGATATTCTGGTGAAAGATGGGGTCAAAGGTTGAATTGTGAATTATTTTTGATGTTAACTCAATAAACTAACCTGGGAGCTCAGGCTAGCCAAAAGCATCTCAATCTTCCTGTTTCATCTCCGTTTCAGCGTCCTGCAGGGAAAGGAGCTTTCTTTCGATCAGAAAATCCAAGATCTTGACGGCCAATTCTTCCGGGCTGCCCTCTATGAATTCCGACCGTTTCTGTTTTAGGCCTCCACTCATGATCGAGCGGATCCGCTCAGCTGCCGACAATGAGCTGTCAGGGGTAAATATTTTCCGCGGTCGCGGTTTGGGATAGGAGGTACCCAGATGATGGATTCGCTGTTTCATCCGTGAAGATTCCAGGTCAAGGGAGATGAGATCCACCTGCTCAATAGATTTGTCAAGCGCTTCGAGAGATACTCCCAGTGACGGATGGTCCTGAGGCCTGGACTCGGGGTGCATAATCAAAGCCAAAGGCGGACGGCATTTCCAAGTGGTCCGAGCACCCGAATCTTCAAGACACGTAACGATTAGTTCATTTGATTCGGTCCCCAGCGTGATGTCGCTTACCCTTGACAAGTAAGGCAGTTTCATCATAGCGGCCACCTGGATACCGATATAGCCGTTCGCCCATCCGGTGTCGGAACCATGGTGACCTGCCAAAACCAAATCATATGACAACTCCAATCTTCGCACAGATTGGGATAAAATGTCGGCCACCTGATGACTTTCCACATCCTCTATGTTTTCGCATATCAGATGGATGGCGCGGTCGGCGCCATAATCCAAACATCTTCTCAGGGTTTTTTCGGACCGTCTTGGACCCAGGGTAATAGCGGTCACCGAGCCGCTTTCCTGCGCTTGGATCAGATTGACGGCCGCCCCCAGCGCTGCAAGGTCGCAGGGGTTTGCCCCAAAGACAAGATCTTTTGGATCCGGCTGCAGACTCGCCGGGTCGATTTCGATCCAGACGTCGGTATCTGCAATCTCTTTGACAAGCACTAGGGCGTCCATGATACCATCCTAACCATAGCGATAAGAAATCCCGTAAGCACCATTGGGATAATTCCACCGAATGGACCCATTGGGGCAGGCAATCCGGCAAGCGCCGCACTCTACACAGTCTTCCCACTGCAGAATCACATGACCCTCCTCTAAAATGAAATTATCCACTGGGCAGATATTGAGGCAGTTTTTTTCAATACAATTCTCGCAGGCACCCTCATCGAGCGAGAGATGGGGATTTCCCGAATGAATGCGGTAACGGATACGGTAAAGTCTCTCATTTAAATTCATAAAAACCGTCTTAATAACAACAGGTCTTTTAGCAGATCTCTGAGTCTCCGATGGGAGCGAAGATGATCCCAAAGAAGACGCCAAATCCGCTTTTTGGGTTTCCCGGCGTCCAGGTATAAATCCGCAAAGGTCTCACCGATCACTTTCGGGTAGACGGTGTACAGGGCCCGGTTTTTCATGGCCGCTTCCATTCTGCGGAAGGTTTTGAGGTCCTCGCGGATATAGCTTTCTTTCAACCGCTCTTCATACCCCGCCATGGCCTTCAAGGAAAAATCGCTTTTCTGGTGAGCATCGAGCACCGTTTCGGCAGCGGCTGTGCCCGAGGCAAGTGCTAGATCCATCCCTCGGACCTGAAAACCGGTATTCAATGTAAAACCCGCAGCATCTCCCACTGTCAGAATGCCGCGAGTGAATAGTCTTGGTCTTTCTCGGAATCCCAAGGTGGGAATCAGATGAGCGGCGTACTCCTTGAGAACGCCCCCCTGAATAAGCGACGAAATCAAGGGGATCTGTTTAAATCGATCCAGCAGCGTGCTGATTTTGACTTTTTCCCGGATCAGGGCGTCCATATGACAAACCAATCCCAGAGAGAGGCTTTCGCGATTGGTATAGAGGAAAGCCCCCCCTTCCAAACCCTGGGTTGCCTCTCCGATAATCGAAAAGGCAGCCCCTTCCTCTAAGTTCAGACCGAAACGAGCGTCAATGGTCTCTTTGGGAAGCTTGATGACCTCTTTCACTGCAAGACTCATCTGTCCCGCTTTGTAATCGGCACGCAGGCCCGCTTTTTTACCCAAAAGGGAATTCGCGCCGTCTGCCAGTATGACGCAGGGGGCAAAGACATCGCCTTCCGGCCGCCTTACTTTCACGCCGACAGCGCGGCCGTTTTTCCAGATCACTTCATCAACAGGTGCTTCGGTCAAAATCCTTGCGCCCGCCCGCTGGGCACGTGCGCTCAACCATTGATCGAATCCGGCCCTGAGTATGCTAAATACCAACGGAGCTTCGCCACCCGTCCGCTGATACGTGAAGCTGGTAACGTCGTTCCCGGCAACCATGGCCAGGACATGCTTTACGATCCTCCTCTCCCGCGGCCATTCCCCCTTTTCGTTTTCTGACAAATCTTGAAATGGTTCCCCGTAAAGGATGCCACCGGAGACGTTTTTGGCCCCTGGATATTCACCACGTTCTAAGCACAGGACTTTGGCGCCTTTTTTGGCAAGAAGATAGGCGGCCGCAGAGCCGGCCGGACCCGCTCCCACTACGATTGCGTCAAACCGATGATTCATTTTGAATGTTTCACCTGTGGAACAAGGGCTGGTTCAAGAGCTTGTATCAAGGCGGAAAGAATCTCATGTAGATCTCCGACAATCTTCAAATCGGCGACATTGAAAATCGGTGCATTTTTATCCGTGTTAACCGCAATCACGCTTTGGGCGTCCTCCATTCCCTTGAGGAACTGAATCGCCCCGGAGATGCCCAGCGCGATCAGCAATCCGGGGGAAACATTTTTCCCCGTCTGCCCGATCTGCCGTTCGTAGGGAATCCATCCTCGGTTGACTGCCTCGCGCGATCCTGCCACGCCGGCGCCCGTGAGCTGGGACAATTTATCGATACGCCCAAA
>JASFIX010000004.1:0-26481 GCA_050122435.1 Desulfobacterales bacterium | reverse complement strand
GGCATATTTTTCAAGAAAATAGTCCGCCAGTAGCAAAATATCGGTTTTGCGCTCGCGTAACGGCGGCAGGTAAATCGGAAAAACATTCAATCGATAATAGAGATCACCCCTGAAGGATTCATCCTCAACGGCTTCCTCCAGGTTTTTATTGGTGGCGGCGATAATGCGCACATCGGTTTTGAGGGTCCGGTGTCCCCCCACCCGCTCAAATTCTTTTTCTTGAAGTATTCTCAGCAGATTGGCCTGAACATCCAACCCCAGAGATCCGATTTCATCAAGAAAAATAGTACCTTTGTGAGCCAGTTCAAATTTGCCAATTTTTTGTTTAATGGCCCCGGTGAAAGCGCCCTTCTCATGGCCAAACAGTTCACTTTCAATCAGATTCACGGGCAAGGCAGCACAATTGACCTTAACAAAAGGGTTTTTTGCTCGATGGCTGCTATAGTGAATTGAGTTGGCAACCAGCTCTTTACCGGTCCCGCTTTCACCCCGAATCAGAACGGTTGCATTGCTCTTGCAAACCTGCGAGACCATCTGGAAAACCTCACGCATTTTATTGCTGTTGCCGACAATATTACTGATGCTGTATTTATCTCTGAGCACGTTTTGCAGCCGCCGGTTCTCCTCACGCAGCCGTTCTTTTTCCAGACGAATGGTTTCAAGCTTGATAACATGGCTGGCGATCATCGCGGCGATAACCGAAAGCAGTTTCTCTCCCCTTTTGAGCGAATAGGCCTTCTCAAACGGTCGGTCCACACTGAGGGCGCCGATGACCTGTTTGCCTTTTTTAACCGGAACGCAGATAAAGGATCGCTCTTTGCCCTGTTTTTTCTTGCGCGTTGCCGTGCGGTCCAAAAAGAGAGGTTCCTCACTGATTTTTGGAATGGAAACCGCTTTGCCGGTTTCGATGACTTTTCCGGTAATGCCTTCCCCAAGCTTGTATTTAACCCGGTCCATGGTGCTTTGAGCCAGGCCGTGGGCAACTTCGATATTAATCTCATTGCGCAGTGGATTCAGAATTGTTATAGTGCCCTGCGCCATATTCAGCGAACTAGACAAGATATCCAGTACCTTATAAAGAGACTTTCTCAAATCCAGATGTTCGTTTAATGCATAGGTGATTTCGTAAAGCAGCGTAACTTCTTCAATGGGTTTCATAGCATAAAATTCTTTCTTAATTTCTAAATAACTAATATCACGAATCTGTCAGCGTTTAAATACAATAATACAATTTTGTAATAAATTTCACGATATTTCCCTTAAATTCTTTCAATCCAAAATCTAACATCGAATGATCCTGCATATCGACATGGATGCGTTTTATGCCTCCGTGGAACAACTTGATGATCCCCGGCTAAAGAACAAATGCGTCATTGTGGGCGGGACCTCCAACCGTGGCGTCGTTTCGGCTGCCAGCTATGAGGCCAGGCAGTTCGGCATCCATTCAGCCATGCCGATTTATCAAGCCAAACAGAAATGCCCCCACGGCAGTTTTGTGCCCCCGAGAATGAGCCGTTACAAAGAAGTGTCGAAAAAAGTGATGGCCCTCCTGAGGGATTTTTCCCCTCTGGTGGAACCCGTGTCTATCGACGAAGCCTACCTGGATATCACGGGATGCCAGCGGCTGTTTGGAGAACCCCGCGAAATCGCCTTGGAAATAAAAAGAAAAATTAGAGAAACCGTTCACCTGACCTGCTCGGTGGGGGTGGCGCCTAATAAATTTCTGGCAAAGATTGCCTCCGAAATGCAAAAACCCGATGGACTGACATTGATCATGCCGGATCAGGTCGCAATGTTTGTTGATTCGCTTCCCGTAAAAAAGGTCCCCGGCGTCGGCAAAAAGATGTTACATCAGCTGGAATTATTGGGCATTCGAACCCTGGGCGATGTTCAAGGGCTGCCGGAAAAATCCCTGGTGAAACACCTGGGCAAATTCGGCAAACGCCTGCGTGCACTTTCAGCAGGCAGTGACGATTCCCCGGTAACGCCGCATGCGCCTCACAAATCCATCAGCAGTGAACGCACTCTGGCAGCAGACACGCTGGATGCCAAGCTGCTGAAACGATACCTCTTGAACCAATCCGGGGAAGTGGCCCGGCAGTTAAGAAGGGCGGGGGTGCGCGCCAAAACCATTACCATCAAAATAAAAGATGCGGATTTCAAAACGGTTACCCGGCGGATGACCATTGCCGTCCCCACCCAATCATCAAAAACCATTTACAAGCACGCAGCTCGAATGCTGGATGATTACAAAACGACCAAAAAGATTCGGTTGATCGGAGTGGGAACTTCGGGGTTTTCCTCGGTGACCGCATCGGTGCAGATGGGCCTTTTTGATGCCAGGGAAGAAACCACAGATAATTGGGAAAAAATAGATAACACCCTTGATTCGATCAGTAAAAAATTTGGTAAGGATGTCGTCGGAAGGGCAACCCTGAAGGACCGCTAATCGTGTTCTACAAGTAATTAATAAAATACAGATTGAGCAACTCAATCTTCTGTTTCAACAATAAAGGTTTCAGGTGTCGGGTGTCAGGATAAGGCACCTGATGATGTTAAGAATTATCAGAATTCGCATTCTGTCATCTTTTTCTGACAACTGAAACCTGACACCTGAAACCAAATAGAGGGGATGCATGAAACCGAGATTAAACAGACGCTATGCGGATATGTTCGAATTCGTTCCCATCGGCTTTTTTACTTTAGAACCGGAGGGTCGCATACTGGAAGTGAACCCGACCGGCGCCCGGCTTCTGGGAGCAGACAGATCCGATTTAATAAACCAGAAGTTTACAAAATTCATTGCCGACGGTTTTCAGGCTGGCTTCCGGCACCACCGCACAAAAGTCCTCGAATCCGGCAACCGCGAAACCTATGACTTGCAATTATTCAAAGCAAACCAGTCCCTTTTTTGGGCGCAACTGGAAAGCATTGCGGTTATGGCGGGTGACAGTTTAAATGGCCAGCAATTTAACACCGCCGTGACCGACATCACCGAACGCAAACAAGCCGAAGATGCGCTATGCAACGCTCTTGACAAATCCCATCAGCAAGCCAAGGAGGTATCGGCCCTGCTTGAAAGCTCCCAGGCTGTTCTGCACTATCGCGAATTTAAAGATTCCGCCAAATCCATATTTAATTCCTGCAAGAATCTGATCGGCGCCAAAGCCGGCTATGTGGCTTTACTTACCCCGGACGGCAGTGAAAATGATCTGTTGCATCTGGATGCGGGTGGGTTATCCTGCACGGTGGATCCCTCCCTTCCAATGCCGATACGGGGTTTACGTGAAAAAGCCTACCGCGCTTGTAAAACCGTTTTTGACAATCGCTTTTCTAAAAGCCAATGGGTGGATTTTTTGCCCGACGGACACGTTGTACTCGAAAATGTATTGTTCGCGCCCCTGGTAATCAGGGATAAGGCCGTCGGATTACTTGGCCTGGCCAACAAGCCCGGTGGTTTCACAGAGCATGATGCCCGCATTGCTACCGGTTTCAGCGAGTTTGCATCCGTGGCCCTGTTAAACAGCCGCACCCTGGAATCACTGGAACACAGCGAAGAACGCTTCCGATCCGTCGTGGAAACCGCTATCGACGCCATCGTCACCGTCGACAGCCATGGCAGGATTATTTTCTGGAATCAAAAAGCTGAAGCCATGTTCGGCTACCAGGCCACTGAAGTGATCGGCCAACCGGTTGCCGTTATCATGCCCGAACGGTTTCGAAAAGCCCATCAAATGGGATTAAACCAGGCATCCTCAAGCAAAAAATCCAAAATAACCGGAAACATTCACGAGCTGGTCGGACTCAGAAAAGACGCGAGTGAATTTCCGCTGGAGCTGTCCCTTTCAAACTGGGAAACCAAAGAAGGGGTTTTTTTTACGGCTATTATTCGCGATATCAGCGAACGCAAACAGGCAGAAAACGAGCTCCAGGCGGCTCGCGATGAACTCGAACAACGGGTAGATGCACGCACCGCTGAGCTGGGCAAAACCAATATTCAGTTACGAAGACAGATTGCCGAATGTGAGCAGGCCCAGCTGGCGCTGAGGGAATCAGAGCTAAAATATGCCACTCTGGTTGAAGATGCTTTGATCGGCGTTTATATTCTCCAGGACGGAAAAATTGAATTTGCCAATGAAAAGTTTGCCGACATCTATGGCTACGCCAAAGATGAATTGCTCGGCATGGACTCCTTGGATCTGGTCCACCCTGATGACCGTCCCCTGGTCAAAAAATATAGAGAAAAGCGGCTCAGGGGTGAAAAAGTGCCGGCGGAATATGAAAGCAAAGGCCTGAAAAAAAACGGCGACATCATCTGGGTGATGAGAAGCTTCTCCCAAATTACCTATAAAGGACGCCCGGCCATCTCAGGTATTGTTGCCGATATCAGCAAACGCCGCCGGGCGGAAGAGGCGCTGCTAAAATCAGATAAGGAATTGCGCGTCCTGTCCAACCAACTCCTGTCGGCTGAAGAAAAGGAGAGAAAACGGATTGCCCGGGAGCTGCATGACGGCATCGGTCAGGCGTTAAGCGCCATAAAGTTCAGCGTGGAAAATGCGTTGCTGGAACAGCATGCTGCCGACAATCCGATTGACCTGGGATCTCTGGAAGCCGTCATCCCCTTGACTCAGAAAACCATTGAAGAAGTCCGCAGAATCGTAAAGGATTTGCGGCCCTCTATTCTGGACGATCTGGGTATTCTGGCAACCATTCGCTGGTTTTGTCGGGAATTTCAAAATGTATACGCCGGGATCCGGATTGAAACCACCATTGGCGTTGAAGAAAATGACGTTTCTCCGTATCTGAAGACAACCATTTACCGCATTATGCAGGAAGCTTTGAATAATGTCGCCAAGCACAGCCAGGCGAGTTTTGTCCACCTGCAGTTGAAAAAAAACGAAAGCCATCTGAACCTGAGCATCCAGGATAACGGGCGGGGATTTAATCTGGACAAAGCCATGGCTTTAAAAACGTCTCGCAGGGGGTTCGGCCTGGCCAGTATGAGAGAACGGGCCGAGTTGTCGGGGGCGACTTTTAAAATTGATGCGGCGCCAGGAGAAGGTACAAAGATAAGAATTGTGTGGTCCCACTAGATTTCAGATTGCTGATTTCTATACAAGGCCCTGCTCAATGGCGTACGCCGTCAGCGCAGCTGCATTGTGCAGATCCAGCTTTTTCATCAGGTTGGCCCGGTGTTTTTCAACGGTTTTTAAACTGATGCAAAGATCAGCGGCGATCTCTTTGTTTTTATATCCTTCGGCGATCAACTTTAAGACCTCCCGCTCGCGGGGCGAAAGCAATCCCAGCGTTGAAATGGGCAGGCGGCTCTCTTTTCCTTCCAGATAGCCCTCTATCACCTTCTCGGACACCCCCGGGCTGAGATAGGTTTTGCCTTTCAAGACGTTTTCAATGGCCATTATAAGCTCGTCGTGAGTGGCATCCTTTAAGACGTAAGCATCTGCACCGGCCTGCAGGGTCGTCCGCAGGTATTCTTCGGTTTTGTGTACCGTCAGCGCAATGATTTTCGTTTCAGGATATCGCTTTTTGATTTCCCTGATGGCGTCCATGCCGGTCATTCTGGGCATGGAAAGGTCCATCATCACCAGATCTGGCCCCAGTTTTTCAACAAACCGAACGGCTTCCCGCCCATCAGCGGCTTCACCAACAATTTCAAATTTTGGATCAGCAGACAAGAGCGCGCGCAAACCTTCCCTAAGTATGGTGTGGTCATCGGCCAGGACAATTCTGACGCATTTGTCCATAAAGTGCCTCTTACGGCGTCGTGGTTTGATTTTACAAGCCATGCTGCGCACGATTATCGCATGTCATACAGCCTGACCCTACCGGGCGCAGGAGAATCTACAGTGTTATTGCGCCAAATATACAGTGTTCGCTCTATTTACCATGATGTTTTTCTTTAGTAAACCCATGATGGATAGGTGTTGTGATCTTCTGCCGACGCCCGCAGCCCGGCACAGAACCGTTTTTGCCGGCTACTTTCAAGATTCATCAGAAGGCGCTTAAGGGTATTTATCGCATGTTTAAAATCTTGATCATTGATCCAAATACGCCGTTCCGAAAATCTCTCGTAAAAAGCCTCAGCAGTCAATTTCCTGCCGCCGAGCTCCGAGGCGCCGCTACCGGAGAAGACGGGCTCAAACAGATGGATACATTTGCTCCCCACCTGATTTTCATGGATTTCTATTTGCCTGATATCAGCGGTCTCGATTTAGCCAAAAAAATCAGGGCTTCCCATTCCGAAATCATCTTGGCTATTTTTGTACATTACGATTCCCCGGAATATCAGGCAGCAGCCAATGAATGCGGGGTTGTGCATTTGATTCCCAAAGACGATTGGGCCGTCAAAGATATTCTGGCGTTGGTTGAATCTGTCATTTCAGACACTGGATTATCGCAGCTACAAAAATCTGGGAATGGGAATTAGAAAACAAAGTGATATGTCATTGAATTCGGTCTTAATAGACCGTCAAACAAAATTGCATCAGCTGAATAAGACATTTACCCAATTGAATTATTTAAAACTTTTATTCCCTGTAGAAAAGATTCCCTTGCCGCTTTATTGATCTGCTTTTTTTCTTCTAACACAATGATAACATTTCCTTAACATTTGCCATCTAATTTAACGCTTTCTTTGGCCTTTCTAAATTAAAGCATTTAAACCAGGGCAACCGTCGCACGTTAAAGATCTTGATTTCATTCGATACCTATGTTAGGCGAACTACATATCATTGTGTGTGATTTCAAAAGGTTGCTAAAATTGTCACTTCCCCGATACGGTTGACCCGCCAATTTGAGACGCGGATCTTGACTTGACAAGCTCATGGCAGCACGCGCTTTTGGGGTTGAGATTCACAGGAGTGCAAAACGGAGAAGCTCAGATCATTTCGATCTGATTTTTTATTACACATCAGCCATACCAGAGTAGAAAGGAGGTGATTTAAAGTAAGGAGTACTATTTAAGTAGCTATTTTCTAAAATGATAAAAATATACTTAGAAGGAGTTCAAGATGAAGAAATTTTCGCGATTAGCAATTTTTACATTGACATTGGCAATTGCAATCCTGTTCATTCTACCGGCGGCCCAGGCGCTCGATTTTAAGATTTCCGGGCAGGTCAACCGGGCCGTCCTCTGGGGTGACAACGGCAATGATGACGACGTCAAATTCGTGGACAACGACAATTCTTCCACCCGTTTTCGGTTTACCGGGTCTAATGAATTCGATAATAACTGGAAAGTCGGCTTCAAATGGGAAAACGAGATGCAGTCCAATGATTCGAGCGATACGGTAATTGATATCGGCGAAAATGACGACAGTACCGATGTGGATTTCAACGAGCGGCATATGGACGTTTACTTCGAGCACAGTAAGTTCGGAAAACTTTCCCTCGGCCAGGGCGACACCGCTTCCAACGGCACCTCCGAGGTGGACCTGTCTGGCACCGATGTGGTCAACTACTCCTCCATCGAAGACATGGCCGGCGGTTTCATTTTTCGCGACGACGATGATAATATACTCCAGACTGGTTTTGAAAGTGGTGACCCTGACGATCTTAACGACACTTCCATTGGCAGGGCCTTCAGCAACTTTGACGGATTAAGCCGCAAGGATCGCATCCGCTATGATACGCCTAAATTCGGTCCGGTCTATTTTTCGGCCAGTTATTTGAACGGCCAAACCTATGATTTTGCCGGACGCTTTGCTTACCAATGGGAAGGCTTCGGCAAGCTTGCAGCCGCAGTCAGCTGGCTGCCGGCAGACACCCAGCGCGAACCCTATAGGCAATACAGCGGTTCGATCTCTTTTCTGCACGACTCCGGATTGAATCTGACATTTTCCGGTGCCAATCGCTATGACACACCCGGTGATGCCGAACCCTATAACCTCTACGGCAAGCTTGGCTGGAAGATGGAAAAATGGGCTTTCTCAGTAGACTATACCTACTCAGAAGATGTGGACGCAATCGGTGATGAAGCCACCTCCATCGGTGTTGCAACTGTGTTTAATCCCTGGAAAAGCGTGGAGCTTTATGGCTCTTACCGCTTACACAGTCTGGACCGTGATGCAGATCAAAGGGATGTCGGAGTGGGTGATGCCGAAGATATCCATGCAGTCATGGTCGGTACCCGTGTCAAGTTCTAAGAAGAAAGGTGATCATGCATAACAATAAATCAACCCTGTGGACGCTTTTATGGATCGGTCTAACAGCAGCGCTGTTGATGGGCTGCGGGGCCAAAGGTCAGCCCGCTGAATTCGAGCAGACGGCCGGCGAAATGAAAGAGGGTCCTGGTGTGTTTTCCGGAGAAGAAGGCGAATTTACCATTTATGACTCCAAGAAAGGGGGCCCTTTCTGGAAGCAGCAGCAGGAGAAATCCGAGGAAGCTTCCAAAGAAGGTGAAAAAGAAGCCCAGGCGGCTTCAGACAAACCTTCTGAAACAACCCCGGTGGCCGCCGATCAGACATCCACAGAAGTTCAGGTAACCTCTGAAGAGGCCAAAGAATTCCAGGAATTCCAGGAATGGAAAAAAGAGCAACAAAGTTTCAAGGAATTCCAGGAATGGAAAAAATCAGAAAAGGGTAAAGCTGAATACCAGGAATTCCAGGAGTGGAAGGAATGGAAGGCCTATCAGAAATGGAAGAAGCAACAGGGGCAATAACCTGTTGAATTCACTTTGATGCTGCCGGGTCCAATCGGATCAGGTAAGCGGTAAACCAGCCGATCCCAACAGGGGATATGTTTAAAGGCAGGGCCAGGCAATCAACCAGGCCCTGCCTTTTTTCCAGAACGGTTTTTACTCAGCGGCAAAATCTAATCATCATACTTTCAAATCTCCCTTTTAACATGAGGCATTTTTATCCGGCGAATGACTAGTTCAATCTAAAACGGCTTTATATTTCCCTTGACATACAACATATTGTATGCGATAAATGATAGCTGCACTAAATGATACGCTAATTCGGAAAACCGGGTCATCCTGGGCTCTGATCAGAGCTGATCCTAAGCGGATAATTACCATCCTTTTATTTACACCGAAACGATTTCCATTTAGCCGTATCACATCTTTTCAATTGGATTAAAATTCCTCATGGCATAGAGTGAAAGATGGCTTATCGCTTAGATAGCTGCGGGGTTTTTTTATGCTTTAAACGATGCTGCAAGACAGCATTCGATTCCAATTTTTATTAAATATCACTTCCTTGAATCAGGAGCAGCGCAATGGGGCAAAAGGGCAAATTTTTAGTTACCAATGAGGGCAGTTTTGATCTGGGCACCTACACCTGGGATGATCAGCTTTTTAGCGATATCCTTATCCGTGAAAATCCGATTGACACCGATCAGGCCCTGGGTATCAGCCAGTCCCTGCGCGAGGAAATTTCAAAACTGGAAATCAGCACCATCCCGGTCTCGTTTATCGAAAAAATGATAGAAGCCAAGTTAATGGAATTCGGGCTGACCAAACCTTCACCGATTCGCCTGGACAAATCGATTTTTATTAAAAGCCAGCTGAATCTCTCTGAAAACGCCAGACGGGTATTAAAAAGACGTTATTTGAAAAAAAACCGCAAGGGCAAAACCATTGAAACCCCCGAACAGATGTTTCGGAGAGTAGCACGACACATCGCCAGGGCGGAGAAAAAATACGGTAAACCTTCCACCGAACAGATCGAAAGGTGGGAAGAGACCTTCTATGCCATAATGACCGAGGGAAAATTTCTGCCCAATTCCCCGACCCTGATGAATGCCGGGCGCCGGCTGGGGCAGCTGGCTGCCTGTTTTGTCCTGCCGGTCGAAGACAGCATGGAAGGTATATTCGGGGCCCTGCATCATGCAGCCCTGATTCATAAATCCGGCGGCGGAACCGGTTTTGCGTTTTCACGGCTGCGGCCAAAAAACAGCACCGTCGGCACCACCGGCGGTGTGGCCTCAGGTCCGGTGTCGTTTATGAAAATCTTTAACACCGCCACCGAGCAGGTCAAACAGGGGGGCACCCGCCGTGGGGCCAATATGGCAATTTTACGGGTGGACCACCCCGATATCATGGAATTCATATTCAGCAAACAAGACAACAGCGAGCTCAATAATTTCAACATTTCTGTGGGCGTTTCAGATAAATTTATGGAAGCCGCTGCCAAGGAAGAAAATTATGACCTGATCGACCCCCGCGATCAAAGTGCGGTGGGTTCCCTGAACGCTACCGAAGTTTATCAGACCCTGGTAAAACAAGCCTGGAAAAACGGAGATCCGGGTATCATTTTTCTAGATCGTATCAACGAGGATAATCCCACTCCAGATCTGGGTGATATCGAAAGCACCAATCCCTGCGGCGAACAACCGCTGCTGCCCATGGAAGCCTGTAATCTGGGATCGATCAACCTGGCCAAATTTGTGATGGAAAATGGTGACGGCCCAGTAATCGATTATGACGGCTTAAAAGAGGTGATCATCGCAACGGTTCGATTTTTAGATAACACCATTGACATGTCCAGATATCCGCTGCCGGAAATTCATGAAATGGTTGACGGCAATCGCAAAATCGGCCTGGGTGTTATGGGGTTTGCCGATATGCTCTACCAGCTAAAAATTCCCTATAATTCCGAGGAGGCGCTGGAGACCGCCGAAACGGTCATGCGTTTCTTACAGGAAAATGCCCACGAAGCGTCCCAAAATCTGGCCGGGGAGCGCGGAGTATTTCCCAACTGGGAAAAAAGCATCTACAAAGACCAGGGCGTCAAAATGCGCAACGCAACCTGTACCACCATCGCCCCCACCGGCACACTGAGCATTATCGCCGGCTGTTCCAGCGGCATCGAGCCCCTGTTTGCATTGAGTTTTGTGCGCAACGTAATGGACAATGATAAACTGCTGGAAGTCAATCCCTATTTTGAAGAGGTGGCCAATGATCGGCGGTTTTACAGCCGTGAATTGATGGATGAAATTGCCAAAAGGGGCAGCATCAAAAAAATCAAGCAAATACCCAAAGATGTGCGCAACGTATATGTCACCGCCCATGATGTATCACCGGAATGGCACATTCGCATGCAAGCTGCTTTTCAAAAATATACGGATAACGCCGTTTCCAAAACTGTCAATCTGCCTCACGATGCGACTGTAGACGATGTTATGAAGGTTTACAATCTGGCCTATGAGCTGTCCTGCAAGGGTGTGACCATCTATCGAGACGGCAGCAAAGAAAATCAGGTTTTATCATTTTCTCAAAAAGACAAGCTGGGAAATAAATTCCTGAGGGCCGTCAAAGAACGACCGGAAACCCTTAATGGCTTCACCACTAAGATAAAAACCGGCTACGGCCATCTTTATGTAACCGTCACTGAATATGACGAGAAGCCTTTTGAAGTCTTTGCCACCATCGGAAAATCCGGCAAATCCACGACCGCCAAAACCGAAGCCATCGGCCGCCTGGCGTCCCTGGCGCTGAGATCCGGTGTAAAAGTAGATGACATCGTGGATCAGCTCAAAGGTATCAGCGGTGAGCATCCCGTCTTTCAAAATGGCGGGTTGGTGCTGTCCATCCCCGATGCCATCGCCCGGGTCTTAGAAAAAAGATACCTTACCGGCAAAGCCGCTAATGCAAATCACAAGACTCAATACAGCCTGATGGGTGAAAAATGTCCCGAATGTGGCCAGACGGTCAGTTTCGAAGAAGGCTGTATCTTGTGCCACTTCTGCGGCTTCAATAAATGCGGCTAAAACGGATTTCAGAGGTTTCATCTTTTGTCGGTTTGAAGGCAGGTTTGGCAAACGCCATCGACACGCACTTCTACGTTTTCGATAAGGCCCGCAAAAGTGCGCTGCATCGGTTTGGTGTCCACATGAAGACTCTGCGGATTTAAACATTCCATATGGCCGCAGCTTTTACAGTAAAAATGCGAATGCGCCGGATGATAATCGCTGGGGGCCAGACCGTATACAAATGAACGCCCTCCCCCGCTCAGCCGTTGGACCAATCCATGCTCCACAAGCAAATCAAGGATCCGATAGACCGTCACCCGATTGATCGAATTGTTGTGTCCCAGAGTTTTGTAAATTTCAGCGGCAGAAAGTGGGAAGTTGTGGTTGCCGATGATCTCCAGAACGCGGAGGCGGTTTCGGGTCACGCCAAGATCACTGGCCTTTAGAAGTTCAGAATAATCACATTGATGGCACATGCTAACTCCTCTTGGGTTTGGTGGTGGGAGCGTATTTTGAATTCTGGCGGCGGCTAACGACCAGGTGGTCAATCAAAAAGAAAAGGAAAAAGGTAATACCGGCAACCAGAATGATGGATGCGCCTGATGTCAAATCAAAAGCGTAGGACAGCCACAGACCACAGATCGTAAATACAGCTCCCAGCAAGCTGGATCCTATCATCATTTGAAAAAGAGATTTGGCATACTTCTCGACCATAAACGGCGGAATCGTCAGCAGGGCAATCACCAAAATCAGACCCACGATCTGGATAATTAGTACTATGGTTATGGCTAACATACCGATCAGTGCAAAATAAAGCGCTCCAATCGGCACACCCCGAATCCGGGCAAATTCCTCATCGTAGGATATCGCCAACAGGTCCTTATAAAAATAGAGCACAAAACCGCCAATCAATAGGCCGACGGTCAGCATCACCCATAGATCCGATCCCGGAACCGTTAGAATGCTGCCAAACAGGTAACTCATCAGATCCACATTATATCCGGGGGTCAGGTCCAGCAATATGATGCCGCACGCCATTCCGACCGCCCAGATAACACCGATAATGGTGTCAGCCCGGTGTTTGGCTTTCAGGCTGACCGCTGCCATTACCATTGCAGCCGCAATGGAAAATCCGAGTGTGCCCACCAGGTAGGGCCAACCCAGAAAGAAGGATAGACCAATCCCACCGAAGGCAGCATGGGCGATCCCCCCGGAAAGAAAAACAATGCGGTTGACCACCACCAGGGTTCCCATAATTCCGCAGATTACGCTGGCCAGCAATCCGGCGGCCAGCGCATTGCGCATAAATTCATATTGCAGGGCTTCGATCATCGTTTCACGTCCTGGTACTTGTCCAACTTGTTGGAAGGATGTTACTTTTTGGGGTCATGTTCATTTATAAAACCCTTCATTCCACTATTCCATCCTTCCAGCATTCCAATTGGGGCAAAGCCCCCGATTTTAATCCTGGTGGTGCTTCAAAACCCGGTGGGGCAGTCCGTGGGCGATCAGTTCGACCGGGCAGACGTCCTCATCTGTGCAGGGGTACATCTCTTCCAGCATCTCACCGGTAATTTCAGCGTGGTGGTGGTAATGCAGCCGTTTGTTAACGCAAGCAACAGATTTGACATAGGTTGAGATTGCTACCAGATCATGGCTGACCACCAGAATGGTAATGTCTTGGTTTAGTTCCTTGAGCAGTCTGTAAAACTCGGCTTGACCCTTGGCATCGATGCTGGCGGTGGGCTCATCCAGCAATAATACCTTCGGCTTAGTGACTAAAGCTCTGGCAATAAATACGCGCTGGCGCTGACCGCCGGAAAGTTCGCCGATTTTACTTTCAGCAAATTCTTTGATTTCCATTCGCTCCAAAGCATCAAGTGCCTCGCGACGATCTTGTGCTGAGCTTCGGCCCCATCTCCGGTTGGGTTTCAGATTGCCCATTAACACAACATCGATAGACGTAATCGGGAAGTTGCGGTTGATGTGAACGTCCTGGGACACGTAACCGATGTGGTGAGACGCCTTTTCTGTGGTATCTCCCAGGATTCGGATAGAACCTTTGCCCGGTTTAAGCAGGCCCAGCATGAGTTTCAATAGAGTGGTTTTGCCCCCGCCGTTGGGACCGATCATGGCAATAAAATCCCCTGGCTGGATATCCAGACTGACATCCTCAAGCACTGTTTGTCCGTTGTAGGCAAACCAAACGTCTTTTATTTCAACAATTGATTCCTGCATTGAATGCCTCTTATTATCTCAGCGCAGTTTTGAATTTTGCAGCCAGGTTTTTTCAAAGGGCACGCCGATTTGCTGCAAAAAATATTTTTTGGGGGGAATGCTTACAAATACAGCCACTTTTTCGCCTGCCTGCGCATGCGCACCGCAGGTGAGCAAAAAAATTGCTGAAACCAAGAACAAACTGATAAAACCGATCTTATGCTGATTCCGCCACATCATATTTATCTATTCCGGCTAGGTGTGTTGCTGACAAGAAAATTTCCCCTGCTAAATGCAAATATGTTGCATTATGTTTTGATTGTCAATTGAAACTGATTCAAAAAATGATTTATGCAACCGGTTGGCCGCAGGCGGGTGGGAGATAGGATTAAAATAAATAGACTAGGATAACAGGTATCTGCAAGATTCTCCCTAAAGACAGAGCAGTGATCCACCCTTGAGGGCAAAACCGCCCGGCGGTTTTGCCCTGTCCGTGTCAGTTCAATCGTCGATAGGAAGAATGACGAAAACTAGATCTTACGAATGTCGATGATCGAGGATCCCTCGATCTTCGACAGCGCATCGCTTAGAATTTCTTGGTCCACATTCCTAACTTTGAGGGTAATCCCTTTTTTAGCGGTATCCTCCAGGTTAAAGGTCCCGCATGCGGATATGTAGCCGCCTTCATCCGCCACTGCTCTGGTAACCTTTGCCAATTCCCCGGCCTTGTTGGGACCTTCCAGTGTGATTCGCAGGCCCTTTTCACGGGCGGCAAATAATTCCATGAACGTACGGAAGATATCGCTTTCAGTGATGATGCCCACCAGCTTGTCATCCCTGACAACCGGAAGAGAACCGATTTTATTGTCAAGCATCAAGTGGGCGGCTTCCTCGATAGGCGTATCCTCTGTTGTTGTGATGACATCCTTTACCATCACTGCTTTCACTTTAACTTCCATCAGCAGATGATGAATTTCCCATACACTCAATGAGGTCGCACTGGAGGGCTCGGCTTTGAGCAAATCATCTTCAGCAATTAATCCAATCATCTTTTCATCCGACTTCACCACAGGCAAATGTCTCACTTTTTGCTCACGCATATAGTTATGGGCGTCTGAAAGGGACTCGTCCGGGTCGATCGTCAATGGATACTTACTCATTCGGGATTTTACCAACATGATGCGTACCTCCTTTCGCAGCTTGATTGGGGTTGCAAGAAAAATTATTTCTTTACGACCTTCATGCCATCTTTGGTGTCCTGAACCTGATAGCCCAATGCTTCAATTTCAGCGCGCAGTTGATCCGAGGATGCAAAATCTTTGGCCTGCCGGGCCAGTTGGCGAGCATCCACTAATTTTTGGACCGCTGCGGGCAGGGTTTGGGCTTGATCGAGCTGATCCAATTGTAACCCCAGCACCCGGTCAAAATCTAAAATGGTACTGTACTTTTGGGCATCACTGATCTTACTTTTGAGCATCTCCTGGATAACGGCCATGGCCCGGGGCATATTTAAATCATCGTTGATGGCTTTGCTAAATTTATTTTTAAATTCAGTGTTAACGGAGGTTTCCGTGTCACCGCCAGCAGCAAGGATCTGGCGCACCTGGTTTTGCACATGCAGTAGGCCATTGCGGGCGGCTTCCATGCCCTCATCGCTGTATTCCATGGGTTTGCGGTAATGGGTTAAAAAAGAGGCAAAGCGGTAGGTCAGTGGGTTAATATCATGTTTGAGAAACGCATTCTCGAGTGTCAGAAAGTTTCCCTCGCTTTTGGCCATTTTTTTGCCACCCTGAATAATGAGAAAGGCCCCGTGCATCCAGAAATTGAAAAAGGGTTTTCCTGTGGCCGCTTCTGATTGTGCGATTTCATTGGTATGGTGAACATCGATATGATCGGTGCCGCCGCAGTGAATGTCCAATTGATCCCCTAAAAATTTCATGCTCATCGCCGAGCACTCCAGATGCCAGCCCGGAAAACCCAGGCCCCAGGGGGAGTCCCATTCCATCTGCCTTTTTGAACCTTGCGGGGAAAACTTCCAGAGGGCAAAATCAGTCGGGTTGCGCTTTTCGGGGTTGCGTTCTACCCGGGCGCCTTCTTTGAGCGCTTCAAGGTCCTGATGCGACAGCTTGGTGTAATCCTTGAACTTGGATGTATCAAAATAAATACCATCCGCCGTCCGGTAGGTGTAATCCTTTTCCTCCAAAGCTTCGACCAGGGCAATCTGTTCCGGTATGGTGTCAGTGGCCTTGACCCAGATGTCCGGCGGCAGGATGTTGAGATATTTTATGTCCTTTTTAAAGGCCTGGGTGTAAAAATCGGCAATATCCCAGGCACTTTTGCCCTCTCGGGCCGCACCCGCCTCCATTTTGTCTTCGCCCATATCGCGGTCGCCGGTCAGGTGCCCCACATCGGTGATGTTCATGACATGCTTGACGGCAAAATCGTTGTAGATCAGCACCCGCTTTAAAATGTCTTCAAAAATATAAGTGCGCAAATTGCCGATATGGGCATAGTTATAAACCGTCGGCCCGCAGGTATACAGCCCGACCGCACCAGCTTTGATGGGTTTGAATTCTTGCTTTTTACGCGTCAGCGTATTGTACAGGAATAAAGCCATAACGTTTTTGTTGAAATTGGATAGAAAGGGATTTTCTTTTGCGCAAAATTATTGTTTAGCAGAAAAAACGATTGGGATTCAATAAAATTTACGGTTCCATTAAAAAAACCATGGCAAATTCATCGCCTGATGATTTTGTGACCAAAAAAAAATTAATGCTAAAATCAGCTCGATGCAATTTACAAAGATCAAGGAGTGTGCTAAAAATCATCCTTCACAATTTGGACAACAGACTTTTTAATATTTAGAATAAATCAAATAAACGAATAATTTAGAGGAATAGGAGTAGCAACGATGACCGTAGAACGTGAAAGTATCGATTTTGATGTGCTATTTGTCGGCGGTGGCCCGGCCAGTCTGGCGGGCGCCATTAAAATGATGCAGTTGGCCAAGGAGAAAAACCAGGAACTGGAAGTGGCTTTGATCGAAAAAGGCGCAGAAATCGGGTCCCATGCCTTGAGCGGGGCCGTCATGGACCCCATCGCTCTCAATGAACTCATACCGGATTACGCAGACAAAGGCTGCCCTATTGAAGCCACCGTCAGAGGGGATGAATTCTATTATTTAACCGAAACCTCCGCCATTCCGGTTCCGTTTGTGCCCAAACCGATGCACAATACGGGCAGTTTGATTATCAGCCTTTCCCGATTCACCCGCTGGATGGGGCAACTGGCGGAGGAGATGGGTGTCAATATTTTCCCCGGTTTTGCCGGTAAAGAGGTCCTTTATGCTGAAGACGGAAAAACCATCGTCGGGGTGCGTACCGGCGACCAGGGTATTGGACCTGATGGAGAACCCAAATCCAATTTTGAGCCCGGCATTGATTTAAAAGCCAAAGTAACCGTTTTCGGTGAAGGGGCCCGCGGCAGCCTGTTCAAGGAGATCGATAAAAAATTGAACCTGATGGAAGGCAAAATGCCCCAGGTGTTTGAGACCGGAGTTGAAGAGGTGATCGAGCTGCCTGAAGAATCCAATTATTTTAAAACCAGCAAAGGCAACGATATCCATTTGATGGGCTATCCCATCGGGCTGTATATACCCGGCGGCGCGTTTATCTATCAGATGGGCGACAATCGGCTAACCCTGGGGTTTCTGACCGGTCTTTGCTATGAAGACCCCCTGCTGGATCTGTATGAGACCTTTATTAAATTCAAAACCCATCCGTTTGTGGCCAAGATCATCAAGGGTGGCAAAGTCGTGGAAGCCGGTGCCAGAGCGGTGGCCACCGGCGGCTATTATACGCTGCCTAAACTGGCTGTTGACGGGGGATTGTTTATCGGCGCCAGCGCCGGCATACAGTATATGCCGGGACTGAAAGGCATCCATATTTCCATGAAATCGGGCATGCTCGCCGCAGAGGCCATTATTGCGGCGCTGGAAAAGGGAAGCTTTGACCAGCAGGCCCTTCAAGCCTATGGCGATTTATTTGAAAACAGCTATATTAAAGAGCAACTGTATGAGGGCCGCAATTTTTACCAGGCGCTTTCAAAGACCAATCCAATGAAATTCATCCATCTGGGCGCTCAATACTTTACCGGCGGACGGGGTTTTGTAGACAACATGCCCCTTGAGGAAGATTATAAATCGCTCAAGCCGCTGAATGGCGAGCAAGTTGATGTTCAAGCGGGAGTCGATTCCAAGATCTATGACGGAGAGCTGTATGTGGACAAACTCACCAGTGTCTATCTATCCAAAACCAAGCATCGCGAGGATCAGCCCTCCCATATTATCGTGCACGACACCGACCTTTGTATCAACACCTGTTATCCCAAATTTCGTAGCCCCTGCACCCGCTTTTGTCCGGGCGATGTGTATGAAATTGAGGTTGATGATGACAGCGGTGAGCGCCGGTTGAAACTAAATCCTTCCAACTGTCTGCACTGTAAAACCTGTGATATTAAGGACCCCTTTGAAAATATCACCTGGACGTGTCCGGAGGGCGGAGAAGGACCAGGCTATACTGTATTATGATAAAAACAGAGGTCAGAAGACAGCCTGCGACGAGCTCCATTCGGCCCGAGCGTTAGACCGAGCTACATTCGGCCTGAGCTCATGTCGAAGGCACGCCGAGGGCAGTCGAGTCGAATTCAGAGGTCAGAATAATGGAATGGTTAAAACATCCACGGCCGTTATTGCAGCAGTCGCGGATTTTTTTCGATTCCAGGCAAAGGAGGTTGCAGCACTAAAAATGAAGCTGTTTATAATGACTTTTACCGTTTTGATCTTGTCTGTTTTTTTGCTGGCGGCTCCCGGGCGCATTTCAGCCAATGACAAATATCAGGAAATGATCAACTGCGATCTGCACCAGGGTGCCTGCACCCGGAACCTGGCAGGATCCACAGTGACACTGGCAGTGGTTCCCCGACCGGTAAAAGCGATGCAGGATCTATTGTTTCAAGTGAGGATTACCGGTAAAGTGCCGTCGAGCACCCATTTGCCCTACATCGATTTAGGGATGCCGGGCATGAATATGGGCCCCAACCGTGTGCAGCTTAAATCCACCGGCACCGCCACCTATGAAGGCAGCGGTGTCATCGTCAGATGCCGCAGCGGTCGTCGAACCTGGCAGGCTAGAGTAACTATACCCGGTGTCGGCCAAACCGACTTTATCTTCGATGTTGTCTACTGAAACGCTATACCTGCTTTATTTTACCACCGGTGTTACCATCGGCTTCGGACATTGCATCGGCATGTGCGGACCGATTGTGGTCAGCATTAGCCTCAACCTCAAAGAAAAAAGCATCTTTGTCCCCCAGCTACTTTACCATCTCGGAAGAATCATCACCTACGCCATTCTGGGAGGTGTCGTAGCAGCCGCCGGCTCCCTTAGCATGATAACCGCCAACATCGACGCGATCCAGAAGGGCGTGATGATGTTTACCGGTGCCTTGATTATGCTCATGGGATTGGCCATGGCCGGATGGGTTCCGTTAGGCAAAATCTTTGGAGATCATGCCGGCCCGGCTGGCGCCATTTCAAAAGGATTCGGCAGATTGCTGAAAGTACAATCCACCCTGGTTTATCTGCCGTTGGGGTTGTTGCTCGGGCTTTTGCCCTGTGGACCGGTATATACCGCGCTACTGGGGGCAGCACGGGCCGGAATGGATACCGTATCCACTCATCAGGGTGTGTTGGCCGGCATGGGCCTGATGGCTGCCTTTGGGTTGGGAACCGTTCCGGCGCTTTTTTTAGTCGCCAAACTCGCCGACCTGGGCTGGATCAAATCCAGGGCAATCATCTACAAAGTTGGAGCGGTTTTGATGATCATTGTCGGTATTATATTTGTCATTCAAGCCATTCGATTTTAGAACTCATCTCAAAAATTGCTTTGGATGGAATACTCGTGTTCGATCAAAGCAAATCTGGAGAATCTGCATGTTTGAAGAGAATGTATTGATTGCTTTCGGCCTCACATTGTTTGCGGGTCTGGCCACCGGCATCGGTAGCGCTCTGGCGTTTTTTGCCAAACGCACCAATACCAAATTTCTTTCAATTGCCCTGGGGTTTTCAGCAGGGGTGATGATTTATGTTTCCTTCGTGGAAATTTTCCTGAAAGCGAGGGATTCATTGACTGAAGCCTTCGGCCCGGTTAAAGGCACCTGGGTCACAGTCGCCGCATTTTTTGGCGGGATCGTTCTGATCGGAATCATTGATAAGCTGGTACCATCATTTGAAAATCCCCATGAGATTCGAAATGTTGAGGAAATGCGCGATGAACGTACCAATGGCAAAAATCAAAAGCTTTTACGAATGGGGATGTTCACGGCATTGGCCATTGCCATTCATAACTTCCCTGAAGGCCTGGCCACTTTTGCGGCAGCTCTGTCTGACCCGGCCCTGGGTCTGTCCATAGCGGTTGCCATTGCCATCCATAATATCCCGGAGGGCATTTCGGTTTCCGTTCCGATTTATTATGCCACCGGAAGCAAAAAGAAAGCCTTTTATTATTCCTTTCTTTCCGGAATCGCCGAACCCATTGGTGCCCTGATCGGATACGCGATTCTGCTTAATTTCTTGAGCGATTTTGTCTTCGGCATTCTCTTTGCGGGGGTGGCCGGCATCATGGTCTTTATCTCGCTGGATGAGTTGCTGCCATCGGCCCAAAAATATGGCGAACATCATCTTTCCATTTACGGCCTTATCCTGGGGATGGCTGTGATGGCCATAAGTTTACTCCTGTTTCTGTGATGCGGAAAAAAATTTCCTTTTTTTCTGCCGGCAATGATCATCTGAGCCATATCATCTGGTTTTCGATCCGCTGCAGCCCGCCTCCTGCCTTCTGATTTAAAGCCTTCCTTTTTTAATGATCGCCACCAGCAACCAGATTCCCATAACGGCGGCAACCAGATACCCGATGATTCCGATCAGGGAGATGCCGAAAATAAGCGGCGGGATTTCAGAAATAACAATCAGCGCCGACCCGATAATCAATGCCGCAATGATGATGGCAAACGACAGGCGGTTGCTGGTCTGGTCCTGGGTCGCCAGCAGCGTCTCAAGCCCTCGATGTTCCAGTTGAAAACTGAGGCGCTGCTCCCGAATCATGGTGGCTAAATCCATTAGATCCTTTGGAAACTGATGAAAAAATTGAAGCAGCCGCGACATCATATCAAATACATCGGAAGATATTCGCTGGGGCGCAAAGCGTTCGAGCTTGACCCGCTTAATAAACGGTTTGGCGTGTGCAATCAGATCAAAGTCTGGATCCAGCGTCCGGCCGACGTCTTCCACGGTACTTAAAGCCTTGATCATCAGGAATATATCGGGCGGGATTCGCAGTCGAAAACGGAGTGTTAAATCAATCAGATCCTGCAATAGCTTTCCAATTTCCATATCCTTTAATGGCTTGTAGAGATGGCGGCCCATAAAATCCGCCAATTCTCTTTCCAGGGCGCGAATATCCGGCTGTTCTTCCCATTCGGTTAAACGAAGCAATATTTGGGTTGCCTTGACTTCATGCTGATGGACCACGCTATCGATCAAATCGACAAATTCTTCGCGGGTAGCGCGATCAACGATGCCCATCATTCCAAAGTCCACCATACAGATGACATTGCCGGCGAGCACAAAAATATTACCCGGATGGGGATCGGCATGAAAAAAGCCATAATCAAAGGCTTGCTTGAGTACAAGTCCGACGATCCTGTCAGCGATCACCTTCTTATCCAGCCCGGCGGCTTCCAGCTTTTCAGTCTTTGAGATTTTAATTCCATCGATCAGTTCGGTCGTCAGCACCCGGGAAGTGGTAAACTCCCTGAATACCACCGGGATGCAGACAAAAGGATGGTCTAGAAATTGGCGGGCAATACGCTCCATATAGGAGGCTTCAATGGCATAATCGATTTCCTTTTCGAGGGTGCGGGCAAATTCTTCAACAATTTTTACCGGCCGATGGATTTCAAACTCTTTTATATGGCGCTCGGCAAGGGTGGCCAGATGAAGCATAATTTCAAGATCAACTTCGATGATTTTCTGGATGCCGGGTCGCTGAAATTTTACCGCCACTGCCTCGCCGTCTTTTAGGCGGGCTCTATGAACCTGGCCGATGGAAGCGGAAGCCAACGGCTGCGGATCCAATTGTTCAAATAGCGCTTCAGCCGGTGTTCCAAACTCGGTTTGGACAACCTCTTTGACTTCTTCAAAGGAGAAAGGCGGCACTTCATCCTGAAGTTTTGCCAGTTCACTGACAATGTCGGCCGGCACAAGATCCGGGCGCGTGGAAAGCACCTGTCCGAGTTTAATGTAGGTGGGGCCCAGTTCTTCAAATGCCATCCTCAATCGCTGAGGCCGGGTCAATTTCTCGACCCGATCGCTTCGATTTTTTGAAATCGCCTGAAGTCCGGCCTCAATGTATTGATCGATCTTCAATCTCTCCAGCAGGTCTCCAAATCCATACTTGAACAGGATTGTCAGAATCTGCCGGTAGCGATTCAGGTGTCGGTAAGTGCGCCCGATGACGCCTATTTTTCTGATACTCAACATCTGGAATCAAAAAGATTAGCGTTTTTTTGCAGCTGTCCTGCCCCTGCGCGTTTTTGCGCCCGTGCTGGCGGCACGCTTTTTAGCCGTGGTGGTGCCGGTGCGCTTAACGGTTTTTTTGGCAGCGGTCTTGGTGCGCTTCTTGGTAGCCGTTGTGGTACGCTTCTTGGCAGTCTTAGCGGCGGTACGTTTTTTAGTGCCGGTAATTCCCGCTGCTTTTTTAAGCTGACGGATCTCTTTTTTCAGGGCCTTAATATCAGCCGACGTAGCGATATCCATCTTTTTTAAGATATCCTTGACGACCTTTTCCACATAGGTTCCCGTTTTTTTCTGAGTATCATCATATCGCTTTTTCATATCCTTGATAAATTTGGCGCCCTCTTTTTCAGACATTTTGGCCTTTTCAATGACCTCTTTTGACAGCGATTCCACCTCATCCCAGGTTTTAGCCGCCAGACCGGCTCCGGTCAGGTAAGTTTTCTTTAAGATTTCAAGCATGGGGACCTCCTTTCTATAACAATGTTTAAGGCATTATTCTTCTTTTGATAAGTAGCATAATAATAATCATAATTCTACCTTCGGTAAAGGATCAGCCCGTCTGGAAATCCGGGATTAAATCTTATTGTGCAACCAGAAAACGAGAATTTTTTTCAAGATCAAAGAAAGACCCATCAGGAGGGATGCTGAAGCGTATGATCATATGATTCGTACATTAACCCGGCTGAATTTCCAAGATTAAGTTCTAAAAGCGATTTCAGGCCCCATATGGGGTGCAGATACAATTTACAAACCAGAAGGAATATGTTACAAGACGCAGCGATGTTTAAACGGAATTTCAATAACGAGATTCGATGATCACAGAATCGTTTGACTTTAAAAGGGAGCTAAATACAAAATGGATTTTGAACTTACTGAAGAACATCAGATGGTAAAGGATATGGCGAAACGGTTCGCCGAGACTGAAATCAAGCCTAAAGCCGCGGAATTGGACGAAAAGCATGAGCATCCGGCGGAAATCGTCAAACAGCTGGGTGAACTGAAGATGATGGGGATTGCGGTGCCTGAGGAATACGGCGGAGGGGGAATGGATAACGTCAGCTATGTGTTATCGCTTATCGAGATCTCCAAGGCGTGTGCCAGTACAGGGGCCATCATGTCGGTGAACAACTCGCTCTATTGCTATCCGCTGATGGCTTATGGGACGCACGAACAGAAAATAAAATACCTTTCCCCAGTTGCAGCAGGCGAAAAAATCGGCTGCTACGGGTTGACAGAGGCCGGCGCGGGTTCGGATCCGGCCGCCCTGCGCACCACTGCGGTTAAGGATGGAGATGAATGGATCATTAATGGAGAAAAAAAGTTCATCACGAGCGCTAATGTGGCTTCATACGCGGTGATCGCTGCTGTAACAGAAAAGGGAAAAGGCTATAAAGGAATCAGTTCCTTTGTAATGGATTTAGAAAATACGCCGGGATTTAAAGTAGGCCATGTGGAAGACAAATTGGGAATCAATGCATCCGGCACCGCTGAAATGGTTTTCGAGGACGCCAGGCTGCCCGCTGACGCGCTTCTTGGAAAAGAAGGGGAAGGATTCAAGCAAATGCTTACCACCCTTGATGGCGGCCGGATCGGCATTGCTTCTCAGGCGGTGGGGATTGGACAGGCCGTTCTGGAAGAGGCCATAGAGTATGCGAAAACCCGGGAACAATTTGGCAAACCCATCAGCACCTTTCAGGCCATTCAGTGGAAATTAGCTGATATGGCAACGGAACTGGATGCCGCCGAACTGATGACCTTGAGGGCTGCTTGGCTGGAGGATAACGGAAAACCTTATGAAAAAGCAGCGGCGATGGCCAAGATGTATGCGTCCGATGTGACGATGCGCGCCTCTGTTGAGGGAGTCCAAATTTTAGGCGGATATGGCTACTGCAAGGAATATCCCATGGAACGGCATATGAGGGACGCCAAAATATGCCAGATTTATGAAGGCACCAATGAAATCATGCGCCTGGTAATCGCCAATAACCTTGTCAAAGGAAGGTAAAATTACCTTAGGTTTCCAAATATCGCCTCGGCAATCGTATTTTTCTGGACCTGCCTGCTTCCTTCAATAAGTTCCATAATTTTGGCATCCCGGTAAAAGCGCTCGACCTCATACTCGGTCATATAGCCGTATCCGCCCAGCAATTGAATGGCCTCATCCGCCACTTCAACTGCCGTGCGTGCGGCGTACAGCTTGGCCATAGCGGTGAGTCTGGGATCGATGCGGCCCTGATCAAAATTCCAGGCTGCCTTGTAGGTCAGCAGGCGGGCAAGCTCTATTTTGGTGGCCATGTCTGCCAGCTTGTGCTGGGTCACCTGAAACTGGGCAATTTTGCGGCCGAACTGCTCGCGCTCTTTGACATAAGCGAGTGCACGATTATAAGCGCCCTGAGCGGTACCCAGCGCCTGAGCAGCGATTAAAATTCGGCTTTCATCAAAAAATTCAAGAACCTGATCAAATCCTTTGCCTTCCTCGCCAATAAGATTAGAAGCCGGCACCTGAACATTCTTAAGGTTCAGTTCGGCAGTTGCCACCATATGGATACCCAACTTTTCACCCACATCGCTAACATTTACGCCATCTCGATCTGCTTCGACCAGAATTAAACTGCTGCCCCGATAAGACGGCTGACAATCCGTATCGGTCTTGCACAGCACGGAATAAAAACCGGCCATGCCTCCGTTGGTAATAAATGTTTTGGTACCGTTGATCACCCATTCATTTCCGTCACGTACGGCTGCGGTATCCAGGGAGGTAATATCAGATCCGTGGCCCGGCTCGCTAAAAGCGGAGGCGGAAAGCATCTGTCCTTCGGCAATCGGAGGCAGGAACTTTTGTCTTAATTCATCACTTCCAAAACGCAACACGCACTCCGAAGCAAAGGCGGAAAGCATTACTGCACTGCCAATGCTGGAGTCCCGGGCACAAAATTCATCAGCAATAATGACATTTTCCAATACTCCCAAATCCTGTCCGGAATATGCTTCTGGAAAGTGCACCCCCACAAATCCCAGGTCGCAGGCTTTTTTCCATATTTTAGTCGGAAATTCGTGCTTTTTGTCCATCTCCAGGGCGAGTTCCCTGTCAAATTCACCCTTGGCAAACTCTCGGGCAGCTTTCTGTATTTCTTTTTGGGATTTGGTAAGTTCAAAATCCATGCGCTTTCTCCCCCAAAAAATGGTCTGATTGGAATTAGCACAAGGCCCCCGGCTTTTCAAGGAGTTTAAACCTGTCTAAAAATAGTGGATAACGTCCAAGAGTAAGGCGTGAGCCGACGAAAAAGCGCAGCATACAGGAGTATGTGAGCATTTTAAGGAGGTTCACAACGAAGCTATTGGGTGTTAGATGCATTTTTGAGACAGGTTTTAAAACCCTCTTGACGACAAGCACAAACTAACTTAATTTAAACCGCACGTTTCAAATTATAAAAAATGCAGTAGTGCAGAACCGAAATTCTAATGAAAAGGAGTTGACCAATATGCCGTATTCAATTGCACTGGCCGGAAAGGGAGGCACGGGTAAAACCACCACGGCCGGCTTGCTCATTAAATACCTGTTGAAAAAAAATAAAACCCCGATTTTGGCGGTAGATGCCGATTGTAATGCCAATCTGAACGAAGTTCTAGGTGTTGATATTACCGATACCCTGGGAAACGCCCGGGAGGAAATGAAAAAAGGCGATGTCCCCAGCGGGATGACCAAAGATATTTTTATGGAAATGAAACTTGAAGAGGCCCTGGTTGAATCCGAAGGCTATGACCTCGTCGTCATGGGCCAACCTGAAGGCGCTGGCTGCTATTGTGCGGCAAACACGTTGCTGACCAATTTTCTGGAGCGCCTGTCCGACCAGTACCCCTATATTGTGATGGACAATGAAGCCGGCATGGAGCATATCAGCCGCCTGACAACAAAA
>JASFIX010000003.1:0-29145 GCA_050122435.1 Desulfobacterales bacterium | reverse complement strand
GTTTCGGCAAACACCCTTACATCTGTCACGGCATTCTGGGGGGTGAGCTGTTAAAAGCAAAAGGTCAGTCCGAACTGGCGCTGGTCTGCGAGCGGCATGTGGGCGTGGGTATCAGTAAGGAAGATATCCAGCGCCATAATCTGCCGCTGCCCAACCGCGATATGATCCCCATATCCATTGAAGAGCAAATTATCTGCTATGCGGATAAATTTTTTTCAAAAAACGGTAATGGCCGGGTGGGCGAAAAATCCATCCCTGAAATCATCGACAACTTAAGCCGCTATGGACCCGACAAAGTAGAACGCTTTGAGTCCTGGGCCCGGATGTTCGAATAAAGGTGTCAGCTACCAGGTTCAAAGGTTCAGAGGTTCAGGGTTAAAAAAGTACTGAGGAGGGATTCAATTAAGGACACATCTCAAGTGGTTGGATTTGGTTAAAACAAATAACAATCTTATCTGAAGGCAGATCTGCGATCTATCCTTATCCTGCTATTTTCCGACGGTGCTTTTCTGCGGTCAAAATCACTCCTTCTGAATCGCAGTGTTCTTCTCTCAGGAAAATGATCAAAATCTGTGCATTTTCTCCTATCAATTATTAAACGTCTTCCGCCATTATCTTTCATTTTTTTGTCTCCTTTAAAAAAGTCCTTTCATAAGCAATATTAAGGACTTGGGGTAGGTTCTGCAGAAACAGTATTATGATGGACAGGAACAAAAAGAGCTCTTAGATACTTTTATCCATTTATAGTCTGCAAAACCTATACCATTTCCCATTTAAAATGTTTTATCAATATTTCAGGATGTTAAAAATCATAGGGAGGGGTTTTGAATGAAATCTGTGCACAATATTATACAGGGGGCATGATATTTTATAATTAGACAGACTTTTTGATACATAACTAAGGGTAAAATCAAAAAGCCGGATAGATAACAACTTGTCCGGCTTTTTATTTTTTTTAAAAGGAAATAGATTTTCGATTTTTAAATGAGAGATTTTTTTGATGAGCGCGACGCGCACCTTAATGTAAAAAAAATAGATGCGTGATCCCGCTATAGCGGGGGCCGCACAACCCGTCTTCACTAAAGTTTCGCCGCGGTAAAGAATTTTGGCTTTCGGCGTACTTAAAGTACGTTGAAAGTCAAATTCCGCGGAGAACAACGCTCATCGAAAAAAGATCCATTTAAAAACGAAAATTGATTACCAGCCGAGAGTTAGATAATCATGAATCGAATTGGCTGCTATTCTCCCTGCGCCCATCGCCAATATAACCGTTGCCGAACCCGTGACAATGTCACCACCGGCCCACACAGCTTTCTTGGTAGTTTTAGCGGTTTTTTCATCCACCTCGACATAGCCCCACTTATTTAACTTCAAACCCTCGGTGGATTGCGTCAGAATAGGATTGGCTCCGGTACCCACAGCTACAATCACCAGATCGCACTCCAGTTCAAATTCTGAGCCCTCCATCGGAACGGGCCGACGCCGCCCGGAGGCATCCGGTTCACCCAGTTCCATTTTCAAGCATTCCATCCCGATAACGCGACCTTTATCATCCCCAATAAATTTGGTTGGCGCCGCCAGGAAAAAGAACTCGACACCTTCTTCCTCGGCATGGTGAACCTCAGCCGCCCTGGCCGGCACTTCAGTTCTTGACCGTCGATAAACGATGCGGGAGTTCTCCGCGCCCAAACGCAATGCGGTGCGGGCGGAATCCATCGCCACATTCCCGGCCCCGAGAGTAACCACATTTTTACCTTGAATAATGGGCGTATCATACTCAGGGAAGAGGTAAGCCTTCATCAGATTGGAACGCGTCAGATATTCATTGGCAGAATAGATGCCGATAAGATTTTTTCCGGGAACATCCAGCAGAACCGGGAGACCGGCACCAACCCCTATAAAAACAGCCTCATATCCTTCCTCAAAAAGCTCATCGATCGTGATGGTTCTCCCGACGACCTGGTTACATTCAACCTTTACACCCAGTCTTTCAAGAAAATTGACTTCCTGCGCGACAATTTCCTTCGGGAGCCGAAATTCGGGAATACCATATACGAGTACGCCGCCAGGCTTGTGAAAAGCTTCGAATACGGTTACCTCGTGACCCTTAGCGATCAGATCACCGGCAACGGTCAAACCGGCAGGCCCGGAGCCCACAACGGCCACTTTTTTCCCGGTGGGATCCGCTTTGGGAGGTAACGCACCCGTGCCGTTTTCTCTTTCCCAATCAGCGACAAACCGTTCCAAATTTCCGATGGCGACCGGCTCCCCTTTTTTGCCGACAATGCATAGGCCTTCGCACTGAATTTCCTGGGGGCACACCCGCCCGCAGACTGCCGGAAGGCTGTTTTTCTGCCAGACATTGCGAATGGAATCGGTAAATTTTTCTTCTTTTATCAGTTGGATAAAGCCCGGTATATCAATCTCAACCGGGCAGCCGGCCACACAATTCGGCTTTTTGCATTGCAGACACCTCTGGGCCTCTTTAATCGCTGCTTCAGGACTTAAGCCGAAAGGAACCTCATCAAAATTTTTGGCTCGAACCTTTGGTTCCTGCTCCGGCATGGGCTGCCGGGGAATCTTTTCTCTTTTCACCTTTTTCGTCGCCTTTTCCGCCATATTATCCTCCGCATACAAAATGAAACTCAAGTAGTTCAGTCCAGCCTAAAATCGTGTGATTGTGTGATCATTTTATTTATAGTGTGCAAAATTTTGCCTGACAAACTGCTTTTTCGAAATCTATGAATCCATTATGCAAAATTCTTCATAGCACTGTTTCTCATCTTCACAGTAGGACTGTAAACGGAGCGTGAGCTCATCATAATCTACCTGGTGCCCGTCAAATTCAGGTCCGTCAACACAGGCAAACCTGGTCTTTCCGCCAACGGAGACACGACATCCGCCGCACATACCGGTGCCATCCACCATAATGGGATTGAGGCTGACCAGTGTGGGCACATTATATTCCTTCGTCATTAAGGATACAAATTTCATCATTGGAACCGGTCCAATAGCGACGACCAGCTGAGCTTCTCCTTTTTCCAGGACTTCCTTTAGCACATCGGTGACAAATCCGTGGTGACCGTAAGAGCCATCGTCGGTACAGATCCTCAATTCATGGGAAGCAGCTTTCATTCGATCTTCAAGAATCAGCAGGTCCTTGGTTCGCGCTCCGATGATACAGGTCACATGGTTGCCGATTTCTTTTAAAGCCCGGGTGATGGGATGTAATACCGCAATTCCGGTGCCACCGCCCACACAGACCACATTGCCGACTTTTTCAATATGGGTAGGTTTTCCCAGGGGGCCGATCACGTCCTGATAACCGTCCCCAACCTGCAGGGTCTTAAAAAGCGCGGTGGATTTGCCAACCACCTGATAAATGACGGTGATGGTCCCTTTTGCGGGATCTGTTTCGGCCATGGTCAGCGGTATGCGTTCACCGGTTTCATTGGCCTTCAGGATCACAAACTGACCGGGCTTGGCCTTCTGGGCAATTTTAGGCGCTTCAATATCATTCAGCACTACCGTTCCATCGGACATCTCTTCTCTTTTTACAATTTTAAACATGGAAAACCTCCAGACCGTAATTTCGGAGAGTTGATTACTCACCGGCGATTCGGCTACTTGAAGCC
Organism: Desulfobacterales bacterium; assembly: GCA_050122435.1. GTDB lineage: Bacteria > Desulfobacterota > Desulfobacteria > Desulfobacterales > JAHEIW01 > JAHEIW01. The sequence goes on along the minus strand of JASFIX010000003.1, from coordinate 25,510 downwards.
GAAAGGGATAATACTGTCAGAAACAGGGTTTGAAATCAAGCTAAAATCTTGATTATTTAGGGCTTCATTGATATAGCTCAACGGCTAAAATAAGGTTGAGCCCGTTGAGCCCGTATGCCCGTTAGCGCGTTGTCTCGTTAGAAAAATAAGATCAGACAACATTCCTTTTTTTTAACGGACTCAACAGACTCAACGGGCTAAACCGGCTCAACCGAAAACCTTAAATTGCCATTATTCTGATAAAATTGGACAGATGGCGATTCAATTTTAACCTGTAAGAGAGAGTGTATATGAAAATATTCGACAGCCACTGTCATCTGGATGATAAGGCTTATCGGAAAGATATTGACCGAGTGATTGAGCGCGCTAATCGCAGCGGTGTCACGCGAATGATGACAGTGGGGGTAAATAAAAAAACAGCAGTTCGGGCAGTATCCCTGGCAGAATCCCATTCGAATCTGTATGCCTCGGTGGGATTTCATCCCCACGACGCCAAACATTGCAATCCCACCGCACTCGACTTTATGATTGCTCTGGCTGATAGCCAGAAAGTCAGGGCATGGGGGGAGATCGGGCTGGATTACAACCGCATGTACTCGCCTCGCGAGGATCAGGAAAGATGGTTCATTCGGCAGCTGCAAATTGCCGCTGAACTGAGGCTTCCCGTCATATTCCATGAACGGGATACCAGGGGTCGTTTTCTTGAGATTCTTAAATCCGATTTCATAAACAAAAACGCCGGTGTTGTCCATTGCTTCAGCGGTACCGCACCGGAACTGGAATCTTATCTGGACCTGGATCTGTATATCGGAATTACCGGTATTCTGACCCTGAGGGGACGGGGAGCAGACCTGCGTGAAATGGTCCCTAAAATTCCAGCGAAACGATTGGTTGTGGAGACCGATGCGCCCTACCTGACTCCCGCTCCCGAAAAATACCACACGCGCCGCAACGAACCCGCCTTTGTCAAATCGGTCCTGCTGAAGCTGGCCGAAGTCCGTCAGGAAGATCCCGATCAACTGGCAGTCACCATCTGGAATAACACAAACCGCTTGTACAAGATTGATTAGCCACAGACCCACACAGACCCACACTAACTTTTTTCGGCCGACCCGCTTTTCCATCCTCCGTAGCAGGCTACTGCGGAGGACGGGCGCTGTGGCCGAACAAAAACTGTCAATCGCTCCGTATTTAAAATAAATCAGTGCTCAATAAACCTGGTGAGATTAATTAAATCTGGCTGCCGGGGATCTTATCGTATGATGGTTTGAACTGTTGCCCGCAGGGCATACAGTTTTTCCTCGGGCAGAGTCGCCCGAGGAAAAAATTTGTCTGTGTGTGTCCGTGTGTGTCTGTGGCTAATTTAAAAATTCAAGGAATTCGCGTTAAGCTTCACACTACTTCTGCATTAAATGGGAGACGGCCTGCTCCAAGCCGTCGATGGTCAGCTCAAACATGGGAAATATCTCGCGGATGACGCTAATGGTACGGGTATAGTCCCAGGCGGAAGCAGGTACCGGATTTAGCCATACCGCATGGGAAAATGTGCGGGCAAGGAAATTAAGGCAGTCGATGCTTGGCAGGCCACTGCGATCTTCAAGATGAATGGACCCGTCGGTGGCCATGAGTTCATAGGGCGCCATGCTGGCATCGCCCACAATAATCAGGCGTGTTTCAGGATCACGCCGCCCAAATTGATCGATCGGTTGGGGCTTTTTATAGCGCGCTGTATCTTTCCAGAGCGTGCTGTAAATCGTGTTATGAAAAAAATAGGTTTGAACATCTTTAAATTGAGCACGGGCATAATCGAACAAGGTCTGCACGATCGGCACATAAGGATCCATGGACCAGCCGCCGTTGTCAATGGCCAGAATCACTTTCAGGCGATCTTTGAGCGAGCGGTCAAACACGATTTCGATCTCACCGCCGTTTTTCATGGTCTGATAGATGGTCTCATCAATATTGACCTGGTCTTTAGGGCCGAACGGCACCATGTTACGCAATCGCTTTAAGGCTTCGCCCATCAGGGCGCTTGTCAGCGGCCCGCTCAAGGAATAATCTTTATATCTTCTATCCATGGCAACCTTGACTGCCGACTTGCTGCCGGAGACACCTCCCACCCGCATGCCGCCGGGATGGTAGCCGGAATGACCGACCGGAGAGTAACCGCCGGTGCCGATCCACTTTCCGCCTCCATGATGCGCTTCGGTCTGTTCCTTGAGTCGCTCTTTGAAATATTCGATTAATTCCTCAGGAGTCAGCTTCATCAGGGCCGATTCATCCATACCCAGTATTTCCGCCAGCCCCTCGGGATTCTGCAGCCAGCTCTCCAGCATCATCCGGGCCACTTCATCCAGCTCGAGCCCTTCAATATCCGGCATTTCAGCTCCCTCAAAGCTGTGGGCGAAAACCTGATCATAGATATCAAAATACCGTTCACTTTTAACAAGGATAGCTCGTGCGGCTGTGTAAAAGTCCTCTAACGAATTCACCAGCCCGCTGCCCAGGGCTTTGTGAAGGGTTAAAAAAGAGGTGGGGCTGACCGGTATCCCGACATCTTTTAATTTGTAAAAAAAATCAACGAACATAAGCCGCTTCGCTCGGGTTCAAGGTTTAAGGTTCAGGGTTCAAGGTTGACTATTGGCTTTCAAGTCTTAATGACGACCGTGAGCCGAGTGCCGTAATCCTTTTTAGTTAACTCTTCTTCGTCCGACCAGGGCCTGGGCCTTATGTAAATCCTGGCTTTTCTTAAACAGAACCCCCAGATAGGGCAAATCGCCTTTTTCCAGTTGTTTAGGTTTAAAATCAGGGTCGGCCTTAAGGGCTCGAATCCAGTTGATCAATTCCCTTGTGGCCGGCCGCTTTTCGATGTCGCTGAAATCCCGCACACCATAAAAAGCGGCAATCGCATTTTCCAGCAGATTGGAATCGATCCCCGGAAAATGCACCGTGATAATTTTGCGCATCATCTCTGGATCCGGAAAGGCAATATGGTGAAAATTGCAGCGCCCTAAAAACGGGTCGGAAAGGTCTTTCTTCGCGTTTGAGGTAATAATAATTACCGGGCGGTGTATCGACGCAATGGTTTTATCGATTTCGATGATGTCAAATTCCATCTGATCCAGAACATCCAGCATGTCGTCTTGAAAATCGGTATCGGCCTTGTCGATTTCATCGATCAGCAGAACCGTGCGGACATCTGACGTAAACGCCTGGCCTATTTTACCCATGCGGATATAATCTTCTATTTTGCTGACATCACGGCTTGAATCGCCAAAGCGGCTATCATTGAGTCGGGTCAGCGTGTCGTATTGGTACAGTGCATCAATGAGCTTCATGCTGGATTTCACATTGAGTACAATCAAGGGCATCTTCAGACTTTCAGCGATCGCATGTGCCAGCATGGTTTTACCGGTGCCGGGCTCGCCTTTCAACAGCAGCGGCATTTCCAGGGCCATTGAAATGTTGACGATCTTAGCCAGTTCATTATCAAGGATATAACGTGTCGCACCTGTAAAGGCTTCATTTGTATTCTCAGTCATTCGCTACCTCTCATTATTGATTTAACATATTAGTTAGTGATTCAATTTTTCAGGTTTCTGTTTTCAGATGTTGAGTGTTAATTTAACCGGTTCAAAGGTTCAACGTTCAAAGGTTAAGAGGTTAGATAACGGCAAAAATGAGTTAGACATCGAAGCACCAAAGTCAACTCGTAACTCGCAACGCGTAACGCGGAACTCCTAAAACCCTGAACCCTGAACCTTTGAACCTGAAACCTTAAGCCATGCTTTGTCTAATCTGTTGCGAGACTTCCCGCGTCAATCTCAACGCCTTAGCTGCCAGTTCGGTAGTTAACGACCCGGCACCGCAGCTGGGAGTGATCAAAGATTGGGATATTAGTTGATCTGAATCAATACCCAGCTTTTCAACCTGGGCCGCTTTTTGTTGCCACTGATCGAACAAAGATTCGGCGGTTGCGTTTTCCAGTTCATCTGCTTGCAGGGTCGGCACCATCCCCCAGGCGATCATTTTGCCCGCATCCAGGAATGCTTTGATATGGTCTGAATACAAGATAAACCGATCAAAGTAGGAATAGGCGTCAAAGCTGACGATGTCGGCGGCTGAATCCAGAACCAGAGACCAGTCCGTATTGGCGCAAACGTGCACTCCGGCAAGACCGCCTTCCGCATGTACGGCGGCAATAACCTCTTCAAGACTTTGGACGATTACATCCCGCGAAATACTGATAAATTCAGATGATCCAAAACCCGCCAGGGCGGGCTCATCGAAGAAAATAATGACCGGACATCCAAAACAGCTTAATTGCTGTACCTGCCAGCGGGATTTCAATGCCAGTAATTTCACAGCGGCATCCTTTACCTGTTCATCGTAAATAATGGCCCTTTTGTTTTGATCCGATATTCCGGTGCAGAAGGTAAATGGCCCGGTAACCTGGCCCTTGACCGCAACCGGAGGGGTGGAAAGTTGCTGAAGACGCTCAACAAAAACAAAAAATCCCCGGGCGGTGTCCTCACTCAAAACAAACCTGGACTCAGACAGGTCGGTTTGGCCTTCCTCAACTGCCATATAATCTTCGTAGAATTTTAATATGTCAGCCTCAAAATCATCCTTATCGGAATTGATATAAGTCCTGTCTCCTGTCGTGCTAATCCCCGGCAAGCCCGGCATGAATTGGGCGACCATCCCTTCGTGTTTGTGTGCCGGAAGCTGAATCCATAGGGGAATCTGTGGCGTGTGCTCCAACACAAGTTCACAGGCCTCGACATGATCGGTTAGCGGCAAACTACCGATCAGCGTTGGGAGGGCCCGGGGGTGAAATGGGTTGTCCATACTGTAACTCCTCAAAAAAAACGGAGTATTGGAGCGCTGGAGCACTGGAGTGTTGGAACCTCTTCAATTTACCCATTGCTCCAATACTCCATCTCTCCTTTACTCCAAAAAAAGTTGATCTCAGCATCAACAATTGAAATACAGATTAGTTTAAACTCATGCTTTCTGTAAAATTTTTAAGATAACATTTCCTTTTCTGTTTTTCAATAATTAGATATGGATGATCAATTATCCGTTGCAGGCGAGGTAAGGCCATTTGGATTTCTATTTGCGAAATCCGAAAAGATTGACACAAAAAAAGGCCGATGTTATAGTCAAATTCCCGTTTAGAACAGATTCAAATCTCGTCGATAGATTAAACAAAGTGATACGAGGTCACCGTGGCTGATATCATCTCCCTTGATAAAAAGCTTGATCTGGCCAAAGACAAAAAAGCGGCTTTAGTTAGAAGACGCAAAGTACTGGCCGTACAAAAGGTATTTCAGTGTACCCATTGCTCGCTGAAATGCGAAAAATGCGGCACCCAAATCGAGCATGACCCTGGCGCCGGTGAAAAGCAACGCCGAAATCTAAGAGTTCCTTATAACTTCTGTAAGGGATGCTCTGAAGAATATCTGGACTATATTGAACACCTAAAAGGCCGGGGGGATTCTGACTGTTACTGGCACAATGAAGCCTGGATCGACGCCTGGACGAAATGGATTGCATATCAAAGCAGTGTTGATCGCTATATCAAATCAAAAGAATTCAAACAGCTACTCGATGAGCTGAAACAAGCAAGGCCTGAATAATTAGGAGGTATTATGTTTGGAATTGGCATGCCGGAACTGATTATCATATTGGTAATCATTCTGATTATATTTGGCGCCGGGAAATTGCCTGAAATCGGCGCAGGAATGGGTAAAGCCATTCGAAATTTCAGGGGTGAGTCAGACGAGGCAGAAAAAAAAGATCCCGAGAAAATTGAAGAAGAAAAAAAAGAATAGAATCAAAATCTCCCTAAAACCGCGTTGCCTGCCTATAGCGCAAACCACCGTTTAGCACACCCAACCTCAGAGCTAAAATGAGCGACTGCCGATTTTTCCCTGCCGAGGAGAATATTCGACATCGACTCCAATCTATATTAGAATCCCGCAAACCAGTATCGACACGCAATCATTGGTTTCATTTGCAGCGCATTTATTCATGGGCGAACGTGGTTTTGAGCTGGCGTGTGAGAAGCGGTACAACTTCAAAAAGATCCCCCACAATTCCATAGTCGCAGTGCTGCATCATGGCTGCCTGAGCGTCGGTGTTGATGGCAACAACCACCCCGGATGTTTTCATTCCGGCAAAATGCTGGACCGAGCCCGAAATCCCACAGGCGATATACAAGTTTGGACTTACCGTCGTTCCCGTTTGGCCCACCTGCATCGAATGGGGGACCCAGCCGGCATCCACAGCGACGCGCGAGGCACCCACTGCCGCACCCAGAACATCAGCACATTCATGCAGGATCCTATAATTCTCGCTATTTTGCATGCCCCGACCGCCGGAGATAATGATTTGGGCTTCAGACAGATCCATTGTGCCGGCGGAATCTTTCTTAACGGCTTCAACTATTAAAGATCCATTGCCAATTTGTGTTTGCAAGGACAACACCTCTGCCGTAACGGGTGCCGGGTGTGGTGGGATTACGTTGGGGCGCATACCAAAAAGAAAATGGGTTCCGCGCAATTTGAAGGTTGCAATGGTTTTGCCGGAAAATTGGGATTTTTCCGCTGTTAAAGTTTCAAGATCGACGTCAATGCAATCCAGCAAAAGCGGTGCATCCAGAATGGCCGCGATCCGGGGAAATACGTCTTTTGTCTGCAAAGTGGTCAGACCGAATAATATTTTGATCCCGAGCTGTTCCATGATCTGGACGATTGCTTTGGCCCAGTTATCCGGATTCCAGCTTAACAGCCCTTCAGCTGATTGGACATTGACAATCTTGTGAATCCCGTAATTTTGCAATTCATCCCTGTATCTAGCCCCATTGCCGTCAAACACCAAACCATAGAGTTCATGCTCCGGTCCTCGCGCAGCTGTGATAACACCATTTATTGTCGGTTTGATGCCAGCCGCGTTGGTTTCTATCAGAAGCCCGATTTTTAGCATAAGCATCGATCTCCATCTAAGCTCAATTTAAATGACCTTTGCTTCCTCCCGTAAGAGCCGGACAAGTTCCGGTACGGCCTTTTCGAATGGACCTTCAATAATTTGGCCGCGGCGCTTTTCAACTGCCGGGCGCAATTCAACAACCTCCGTACTTCCAGCCGGTGAATCCAGGCCGAGACTGTCAAGGGTAATGGTTCGTATCGGCTTTTTGCGGGCCTTCATGATATCGGGGAGCGTGGGATAACGGGGCTTATTCAAAGCTTTTCCGGCACCAACGATGCACGGCAGCGGCATCCGGACCACCCCCATGCTGCCGGCATCCATTTTACATTCTACGGTGACAAACCGGTCTTCCAACTTGAAAGCGACGACATTGTTCACCACCGGAATATTCAAGGTCGCCCCCAGCCGGAACATGGTTTGAAAGCCCTCACTGTCAATGGATTCGTTGCCGGTAAAAATGATATCCGGCTTGCCATCCTGTTCAATGGCCGCTTTCAGCGCCCGTGCAGTAACCATGCTGTCCGGGTTGTCATCACAGCAGATCAGCAGCCCCCGGTCCGCTCTCATGGCCAACGCGGATTGCAGTGTGGATTCGGCCGCCTTTTTCCCCAGGGTCACAGCAATGACCTCTGCATCGCCGATTTGTTTTTTAAGCCCGGCGGCCGCTTCAATGGCATTCTCATCATACGGATTGATGATAAAGGTTACGTTTTCATCAATTTGGTTGTTACCGGTGATGGTAATCTTGGCCGCCGTGTCGGGGACATGTTTGACGCACACGTAGATCTTCATCTTGGTTTTCAGGTTGTATCTCGTTGACAAGGTTAAGTGTTGTTAAATGGAATGTGAACCAGGGTTCAACTCCTAGGTTCAGGGTTCAAAGGTTCAGGGTTCTGGGTTCAGAAGTTTTCAGAATTTAAGTGCCAAGTCTCAGCCGTTGCCTTAAATCCTCTAACCTATAAACCTATGAACCTTGAACCTCTGAACCAGACGACTGATGTCTTGAAACAAGGCGTGAGTATACTCTTCTAACAATTTAGACTGGCGGTTATCGGAAAACCTATCCATTGACCGAAAAACTACTATCCGGGTTGATCTCCCGATTACGGGAAAAGAATCCAACATCGATCGGTCGTTTTATATGGCGCAGGGTAAACTGAAAGGGCTCTTTATCGTGATCCAGGCCCTTTTCGCAGGCGTCAATCAATTCCGCCATCATGGCGCCCACCACCGGGGCGTTTTTATATTGATTGCCGCTGGTACCGATGGCCATGTAGAAACCCTTCATATCGGATTTGTCGTAGATCGGAATCCAATCATCTGAACAATCATATAGATCACAAACGCCCCGGGGCTGGTTGGGTATCTGCATACTGGGTACCCGTTTGGCACAGCGGTAAGTTTGGGCTTTCCATTGCGCTTCACTGAGTTCGTTGTTCCGACCGGGCTCTCCTTCACCCGCGTAAAACTCATCCGGATCGACCCACTCCTGGGGGTCACATTCCGGATCCTCGCTGCCGATCAGAAACATGTTGCCGACTTCGGGACGATAATAGCAGCCGATATCGCCGTCGGAGGTATGGTAACCGTCATTCAGATAGTCATATCCTTCCGGGGATGGGCAATGCATCACTTCGTGGCGCAAGGCCTTGGTTTTGATGTTGCACCCTTCATAGACGCCTTCGGCCATCTGATTGATTTTGAAAGAGTGCGGACCGGCAGCGTTAACGACCACCGGAGCGTCAATCTCGGTTCCGTCCTTGAGCGTCACACCCAGCACCTGGTTGTCCTGACTTCTGATGGCAACAACCTCGGCATTGAACATAAATTCACCACCCTTGGCCTCGGTGGCCCGCATGATATTGTGGGTGGACAACGCCGGATCATTGACGTAACCGCCTTCAGGACAAAAAAGGGCGCCCTCGAGCATTTTTGTGGATTCATCAAAAAATTTCGGATCTTCGGGTCGCCGTACCGGCCAGTTTTCGTGCAGATCATATACGGGTACCGCCTCGTTGATCTTCTCATTACTCCATTCTTCATATGCAACACCAACGGCATCGTAATGTTTCTGAACCTTGCGCCAATCATGTCCTTGAGATTTGAGCAGAATGGAACCCGTATTCATATACTTGGCCAGGCCTTTTTCATCATCTACATGATCCAGGTAATCCTCCCATTCCAGCCAGTATTTGAAACCCTCGTAAGCCATGGCCACACCATCCTCAGTGGAGTAATGGGCCCTGACGATGGCGCAGGATGCCGCGGTGGAGCCTTCGCCGGCATCAGACAGCTTGTCGATATTGAGCGTCTTATAACCCATTTTGGTCAGCTCATAGGCAATGGGGGCCCCGATAATGCCTGCCCCGATGATGATCGCATCATACTTTTTAGTCATGATAAAACCTCCCTATACATTATTCGAACCCAAGTTGATTGCTCAACCTAGGCTTTAGATTGCATTTTTCAATAACGCGGATCTTTAATACCACATATATTGCTAAAATAACACTAGAAGTGGTTTCAAAATCTCAGATCAGGTTCAAGGGCCCCGCTGATGCGGGATTACATGTCTAATCTAAAATAGATTAATGTATGCATCAAGGCGTCAGGCCGATCGGGAAAGCGCAGCATACATGTGTATGTGAGCATTTACCGGAGGCCTGCAACGCAGCCATTGGGCCTTAGATGGGGTTTTGGAACCACTTCTATTCAAAATTTGACGAACGCAGGATTACAAATTTTTTTCAAGTCCCAGGCTTTTATTTTAAAGGATTTGTCATGCACACCGGGGTTGAAATAAATGAAGTTTTTTTTGGTCAATGCCGGATCCATGTAAATCGGCAAAGAAGAAAAATGACCGAAAGGCGGCACACAGCCCACTTCACAACCCACGGCCTCACTGACCTCTTCGGGCTTGGCAAAAGAAACCTTTTTGGTCTTTGCCCCGGCGGCGGCCTTCTTCCAGTCTACTTTCTTATCGCCCGGTAAAACCAGAACGATCAACTCACCCTCTTTGGTTTTTAGAACCAGGGATTTTACGGTTTCCGATTCGCTGACATTTAATGCCTCAGCCATGGCCGGATTGGTATAAACCGGTTCGTGCTCAACAATTTCGTAACCAATTTTCTTTTCTTCAAGGGCCGAAACAATTTTATCTTCTAATGTCATAGTTCGCTCCATAATTTAAATAGGGTTCAAAGGTTCTGGGTTCTGGGTTCTGGGTTCTGGGTTTTGGGTTTAGGGGTTCCGCGTTACGGGTTGCGGGTTGACTATGTTGCTTCGACCTCTAACTCATTTCTGCGGTTAACCTGACAATGTTTCGATCCAGCGCGTAAACGCGGTTTGCCCGGCCGGCTGCAGGCCGAATTCCTCTCCGGCAGCTAAAATGGCATGGGTCATATCCCGGGCGTAACCTCTGGAACAGGTCAGCAAAATGCCGGATCTCTCTGCTGTTCTCTCCAGAGTGACCACCTGGCAGGGTACGTGCGAAAACGGCCCCTGCAAAAGAAACGGTGCTGGCTTTGAAGGGTCGGCGAAATCGAGGGCCGACAATTTTTCGGCAATCGCAAAGATGTTTTGGCCCACTAATCCCAGGAACACGGTGACGTCGGTGGTTTCGGTGTAGGCCGGGCCATCGGGCGCAGTCGAATCTTCCGCGCCCAGATGCCAGATCGATGCCTGGGTCCGGTTCATGCGGTTTACCAGAACGCCGTTTTCAAAAATACATTTTCCCGGCGTGTCCGGAACACCGATGCCAAGGGGCTGAAAGCCTGACAGGTCCGCGTCTTGCAGGTCCCATCGGGCTCGGTGGCTCAAGTCGAATAAATAAGGGCCCTCGCCTTCGGCCTCATATTCCAGGACCACGGACCAGTGATCATGCATTTCCGTTTTTAAGGGTTTGCCGGGAAAAGATACCGGAGATTGTCGTTTGATTTCAGCAGCCATTTTCACCTCACATGCTTAACCGTTTACCTTCCGGGTCGTAAAAGGGTGTCGGCACCACTGTTGCATAAAGATGCTGACCGTTGCATTCGTCTTCATAAATTTGCAAGCGCGTCCCTTCCGCAGCCAGCGGCTCATCCACCAGCGCCAGACCGACGGGTTCTTTCAATGTAAAACTGTGGCGGGCAACACACACATAGCCCCTGATGCGGCTGTCCACGATGATGGATCCGTCTTTCGGGGCCCTGGAGGGATCCTCCATTTTAAATCCCACCAATTTCAAACGCCCCTCCTGATTCTCCGTATGCTTCAGGGCCACAGCGCCAACTGTTTTGGCCTCTGATTTGTTGCGGTCCCACAAAAAGCCGAGGCCGACATCGTGCAGCGTCGTCCGTTGCTCTGATTCGGAACCGATAATCAGGTGGCATTTTTCCATGCGCAGCACATTTTGGGCTTCCAGCCCGAAATGGCGAATCCCAAATTCTTTGCCCGCTTCCATCAACAAATCCCACAGGGACTGCATATAGGATGAAGGAACATGCAATTCGTAAGAAAGCTCACCCACAAAACCCAGACGCATCGATCTTACCGGAATGGCATTTTCAATCATAAATTCACGATAGCCGGCATATGGAAAGCCCGCACTGGAAACATCGGTATCCGTAACTTTCTCAAGCACCTTCCGCGCATTGGGCCCGGCAATGTTAATCACCCCGAAGGCGTCGGTGAGATTGACCATGTGAAAATCCCAGCCGTCATACCGGGTGTGGTATCTGAGCCATTCAACCGTGGCGCCCGCTCGGGCGGTGGAGGTGGTAAAATAGTAGTCCTTTTCACCGCGCTTGGCCACCACACCGTCATCGATAATACAGGCGTCCTCATTGCACATGGCCGAATATTTGACTTTACCGTCGGATATCTTGGACATGTCACTGACATAAACCCGCTGTAAGGCCTTTAGCGCATCGGGTCCCCAGAGCCGGAATTTACCCAGGGTGGAGGCATCGAGCAAGCCCACATTATTCCGGACATTTTCGATTTCTTCGCGGCAGCTGAAGTCCTGGGAAAAATAGCGCGCCCGTTTCCAGACGCCAATGCGCCGAATGACACCGCCGGCAGCCTTTTGCGAATCATGGACCGGCGTACGTTTACACATATCGTGGTTGGCTCCGGCGTAAGTGGCGATAAAAGTGGGAACCAGGGGTACCCGTACGGTGGTCGGCATGGCCGTCGTATTTGTATCACCGTGATATTGTGCCACAAACAGCGGAAGATTGTGCCCGGGGATGCCCCCCTGGCCGGGTCCGGTACCGGCGGCGGTGAAGCGCTTGATGAGTTCAGTGGCATCAAAGCCCATGGCCAGGGCCTGTTTCACATTTTTGATGGTGGTATCTTCGTCGAAACAGATAAATGTTTTACGGCCGGTAACCGGCGCCGTCACCAATTTGCAGCCTTTATCGGGGCCCGGTAAATGATTGAGGTTTTCCCGGGCTTCGTTTAGCTGGCTTTCAACAGAAGCGCCGCAATCGGCAGACGCCCGGATGCCGGCCAGACGTCCCGAGGCTTCAATCGCTTCCGGGTGATTGAGTCCCAGCAGGCGGCCGGCAACCTGTACCTTGGCCGGGCGCTTTCGGGGAAGAAAAAAACCGGTATGAGGCTCGTAGGCCAGCTTTGCCTGGGCCAGAGAGAGCGGGCCGGTTAATGGGGTCATCCCGGCCGAAGCGACCAAAAGGTCGCAGGCAAATTCTTTCTGAAGGGTGCCCGGAATCGTTGCCAGGGTTACTTTATTCAGGATTTTCTTTCCATGAGCATGGGTGGCAACCCATCCCCTCAAAAATGGAATGCTGCGCTCAGCCAGTCCTTCGAGCAGCGCGGGGTCCTGGCCGTCTTCCCGGATATCGGCTACACATAACACCTCGAGACCCAAGTCAAACAGATCCAGCGCCGCTTCCAGACCCAAATCATGACCGACGCTGAAAACCGCCTGTTTACCCGGCAGCAGGCCGTAAGTGTGAGCCAACCTGTGCGCGCAGTTGATCTGCATGATACCGGGCCGTTCGTTGTTTTCAAAAAGCAGCGGACGCTCGATGCAGCCGGTAGCCACCACCACACTGGTGGCTCGGATTTCAATATAGCGTTCATCAAAATGATCGGTATCGAGCCCTTTCTGAAATGCGGTAACCAGGTTGTTGTTATAAACGCCCACCGCGGCGGTCTGTGTAAATATGCGGACATTTGAATTTTGTTGGAGTTTGTCCGCCATCTGCCGGGCATTTTGAGAAAGCGGTACGCCGGCGTGGTTTTGCGCCTTGCGGTAGTCAAAAAAGCCGCCCAGCCAGGGCCGGGATTCCAGCAGGATAACCCGCAACCCGTGTTCGGCTGCTGCCAGGGCTGCCGATATGCCCGCCGGCCCCCCGCCGATGATGCACACATCGGCTTTGGGATAAATCTCATCGTAGGTGCCGGGCATTTGAAAATCCGCGGAAATTTTTCCCAGTCCGGCGGCCTTGCGCACCTGCTTGAGGGCAATGGGCCATATGGGGGCCGGTTTATGCATTGTGCGGTAATAAAATCCGGCCGGCATCGCCCAATCCAGTTTATCCATAAATCCTTTCAGATCCGTTTCAGGCGAGCCCACGACATTTTGAGCTTTAAGGTGCAGACCCTCTTTCAGGAGGGTATTTTCGGCACATACATTGGGAATGCCGTTGACCTGCATACAGGTATTACTGCTTTCACCGTCCAGACTGTAAAGGCCCCGGGGACGATGATATTTCAAGCTGCGCCCGAAGATACGAATACCGTTGGCATAAAGAGCGGTGGCAACCGTATCGCCGCTGACACCTTGCAGCGTTTTTTTCCTATACTTAAAAGCAATGGATTGAGCAGGATTAATTCGCAGCGTGGACAGTTTTTCCAGCCTGTTCATGATTGCCCCTCCGATTTTTCTACCTCAAGATTACATGTCGTGTCTCGGTAAGTGGTAAACCAGACGCCACAGCCATCCCGATGACACCACCATTCCTTCTGTATTCCGGCCGTACACTTATTGAGGTGCACATATTCACACCAGGTTTGCGGCGTAAGATCCGCTTCAGCCGGTCTAGGCCCCTTTTCTTCTCCGCCATAGCGGAATTCATAACCGTTGCGCTTTCCGCAAACGGGACAGGTAAGAGTCAAAGCCATGCCAATACCTCCTACTGCTTTAAATAACTACTATTTTGAATAATGAATATCGAACACGGAATGTCCAACCGCAGAAGTAGGGTCGACCCCCGTGCCGACCTCTCACCGGCGGGCGCAGAGGCCCGCCCTACTTCGATATTCTGCGGTTCCTTGTTCGGTGTTCTGCGGTTCAAATTATATTAATCTTAGGTGAAAAAAGCCTTGTTGAATATCTAAAGTTCTAGTTATCCGGGGTATAATTCACCAAAGCCGCCGTTTCACCCATTAGCCGGTGTTGTTCGAATCGACGCAGACTGAAGGGCTTGAGCATATCGGGACAATTTCCGCTGGCCATGAATTGCGCCATATATTTGCCGGTGGCGGCACAGGATTTGAATCCAAAATATCCCCAGCCACAGTCCATGAAATAGCCTTCGATCGGGTCATTGCCATCCATAATGGGCGCCATGTCCGGGGTCATATCCGCCAAGCCGGCCCAGTGCCGCATGAATTTCACCCCTCTTAAACATGGCAGCATCTCTGCAAGCGCTTCCGCCTGGTGTTTGATGTAATAAGCGGTGGTCTGGGTCGTGAAATTCGGCCAGGCATCCATGTGAGCACCGGTGGCAATTTCGCCTTTAAGGGTCTGATTTGCATAGGCATGATAGGTGCCGGATGAAACCACATGATTTAAAATCGGTTTCAGCGGCTGACTGACCATGGCCTGAATCGTCAGGACGCTGATTGGTAGCTTTATCCCCAGCATGGCGTATGAAAGGGCAGCCGAGTATCCGCCGGCGGCATTCAAAACCCGCGGGGTTTTGATTTTGCCCTTATCGGTTTCAACGGAAACGATTTTATTGTTTTCAACACCGATTCCGGTCACCTCGGTTTGCTGATGAATATGCACCCCGTGTTTGGCCGCCCCTTTTGCCAATCCCCACACGATGGCATCATGGCGCAGAATTCCGCCCGGTGGATGATACATGGCGCCAAAAATCGGATAGGTGATATCCTTTGAGATATTAAGGGCCGGGACCATCTCCTTGCATTGTTTGGCATCGATCAGATGACTCTCAACCCCGTGAAATTGTGCGGTGGCAACATTCATCCGCGCGGCATTCATGGCGGCTTCGCTGTGCATCAGATTCAGATTGCCGCAATTAAAAAACATCAGGTTGTAATCGAGTTCTTTTGTCAGGACGGGCCACAGATCAAGGGCTTGCTTATAAAGGGGAACATTTTGCTGGGTCCGCTGGTTGGCACGCACGATGGCAGTGTTTCGTCCGGATCCGCCAAAGCCAAGAAAGCGTTTTTCAATAACGGCCACATTATGCATGCCGTGTTGCTTCGCTAAAAAATAAGCAGTGGCGAGTCCATGCAAACCGCCACCAATGATAACGGCATCATAATTTGATTTGAGCGATGATTTTTCGCCCCACAGGGGTTTGTATTTGCCAAGCATTGGAAGCTCTCCCTTTCCTAAATTGAGCGTTTTAAATTTTAAAACCCTTCGGGCTTGCCGATCTTACCGCATCTACGGTGTTAGATGCCGTCCCGCATAGTACACTATAGCGGAACGACATCTGCCTTGTAGCTGCGGCAACCTCGACAATCGCTCAATTTAGGCCCAATTAAGATTAAGATTTATCCTGATCGGTCTGATTGCGAAAGATGTTCTCAATGACCCTATGATAATGAAATAAAAAATGTCAAGAAAAAAAACCGTAATAAAGCAAATTTTTTCTAAAAAGACTTGACAAATCGTGTAACATACTTGATATTAAATGAAATTTGATTATTTTGCAGTTTGGCTGGCCATCAATACAATTTTTTATTTTGAAATATTTCTTTCATTTTCAAATATTTCTTTCATTTATAACCGTATTACAGCCTAGCTAAACGCAGGCAAAGGAAACGCAATGAAAGACGAGCATACGCCTTTAACGATGAAGGGCATTCTGGAGCAGCACCCGACGTTGACGCCCAAAGCCCGTATTCTAGGCGATTACATTGTCAATCATCCACGCAAAGCGGTATTTATGACCACCAAAGAGCTGGCAAATACCTGCCAGGTGAGTGAAGCGACGGTTGTTCGATTTGTCAGCCAGCTGGGCTACGAGGGATATGGCGCTTTTCAACAGGCATTAAGAGATTTCGTAGACCGGGAATTAACGATGTTGGAGCGCACCGATATGGCGGCCAGCGCTGCAGAGGGAATGGATCGCCTGCGGCGGGTGGTGTCCGAGGAGATGGACAACCTCAAACAATTTTTCGAAACGGTGGAGATGGACACTTTGCAACAAGTGATCGATTGCCTGGAAAAAAGCCCTGCCGTATATATCATCGGCTCCCGCCTGTCTTATACCTTTGCTTATTATCTGGGCTGGTCACTGACCAAAGTCAGATCCGGCGTCCACATATTGAAAGGCAGCGACAGCACTGCCATTGACTGGTTGACCATTTCTGCCCCGGAGAGCCTGGTGGTCATCATTGCCACTTCCCGTTATCCCAATGAGCTCATCAAACTGGGCAGAATGGCACGCCGATTAGATCGAACGCTTCTGGTGATTACCGACAGCTCGCTTTGTCCGCTAACGCAATTCGCCCACCTGGCCCTGGTGGCTCCCGCCAAAAACATCCCCTTTATCGGGAGCCCGACAACGATTTCCTGCATCATCAATTATCTTGTTTTGGAACTGGCCAGCCGTGACGGCAATCGGCTCAAAGACCATCAGGGAAAACTCGAGCAGGCCTATCGAGAAAATGACATTTTGTTTAACCTGCGCGGAGAAGATATCGTTCCATGACCGAGCGCATGAATAACAACGCCTCGCCGCATCGTCTTGAACTCGACCATGTCGATTATTTAAGTGTTTTTAAAGATTTTGATGAGGGGGTCATTATCACCGACATGGCCGGTGAGATTGTTTACTACAATGAAGCCATGGGCAAAATCGATGACCTTGATCCCTTCGATGCGCTCGGTAAAAAAGTAACGGAAGTTTATGATTTAACGGATGATACCAGCAATGTCATGGAATGCATCAAAAACGGCCGCCCCATCGTCAACCGCCATTTCTTCTACCGCACCCGCATGGGAAAAGTCGCCAATACCATCCATCGCGTTTTTCCCCTGTTGCGGGACGGGCACCAGATCGGCACCATCTGTTTGGTCAAAGACTATAATGTCCTGGAAGAAACCATTGCATCGGTGGCCATACCCAAAAAGAAATCCGACCTGAATAACGGTACGATTTATACGTTTGACGACATAATCGGTGATAACTCAGCGTTTATACGCGCCGTTAATACCGCCGTTATGTCCGCCAACTCACCGTCACCGGTCATGCTCTATGGTGAAACCGGAACCGGCAAAGAGCTCCTGGCCCAATCCATCCATAACCACAGCTCTCGAAACAAACAACAATACATTCCGGTTAATTGTGCAGCGATTCCGGAAAACCTGCTCGAAGGCATTCTTTTCGGCACCTCGAAAGGCGCCTTTACCGGTGCCATGAACAAACCGGGGCTATTTGAACGCGCCAGCGGCGGCACCCTTTTTCTCGATGAAGTCAATGCCATGTCCATCAGCCTGCAGGCCAAAATCCTCAGAGTCCTGCAGGAGAAAAGGGTCCGCCGGGTGGGCGCTTTAAAAGAAATCGATATCGATTTAAAAATTGTCAGCTCGGTCAACCAGGAGCCCCACCGTGCAATTGAAGCCGGAATTCTGAGACCGGATCTGTTTTACCGGCTGGGAGTGGTCTTCATCGCCATTCCGCCGCTGCGGGAAAAACGCGATGATATCGAAAAACTGATTCAACATTTTCTGGACAAACACAGCCGTGCATTGGGCAAAGGCATTCCCGGGGTTTCCGAAGAAGTGATGGTGCTTTTCAATCGCTACCCCTGGCCCGGAAATGTGCGCGAGTTGGAGCATGTCATTGAAAGTGCCATGAACATGGTACAGCCCAATGAATTGATTAAATTCAATCATCTCCGTGGACATTTCAGTGCGCAGTTCAACAACTGGCCCGATGATAACAATTCCAGCGATCGCGCTCAAAGAACAACCCCCAGCCCGCCGGCCAATGATTATGTAGGCCTCTCCTTACCCGACAATCAGGCGGCCAAGGCTCCCGTTAAAAGCCTGATGCAAATTCGAGCAGAGGGTGAAAAAAGCGCTATTATCAGTGCACTGGTCAACACCAACGGTAACGTTGCCAGGGCCGCTGAAAGTATTGGAATCTCCAGACAGCTGCTGCATTATAAAATGAAAAAATATCGCTTGAATCGAACCGATTTCCGTTAGATCGAATGGAATCAATTCGACTCTAAAGATTCCTTAATTTCATTTTGGTACGCTATTTGCTGTAAAACCAGCGTGTCAAAGCAAAAAACCGGACATTACCCATCATCCATTATCATTACCTGATGTTGGCCCGGCAGCCTCGTGGGGGGGCAAATTCCATCATAATCGTCTTTTTGCAAATTTTCCTTTCGATTATTCGCTAGTTACAAAATTAATCCAGAGCCGCCAAACCGGCTTTTAGAGGCTCGACCCAAATGGATGCATACGCCTAATTAGAGGAGGAAAGCCCATGTATGATCGAATGCCGACGCTTACCAAAGCGCAAATGACTAAAATCCATGATGCCGCTATGAATATCCTTTCCAAAGTGGGGGTGGCTTTTAATGAAGAGGAATCTCTGGATATTTTTAAGAAAAATGGTTTTAAAGTGGATGGCAAAACCGTTTTTCTTTCCGAAAAGGATGTTCGCAGCGCCTTGGAATCAGCGCCGCAGCGTTTCACGCTTGCTGCCAGAAATCCGGCCAACAGCGTTGAGCTGGGAGACGACGATTTTGCCTTTGTGCCCGGCTATGGCGCTCCGTTTATCATTACCTCCGATGGCCAGAAACGGGAAGCCACCATGGAAGACTATGATAATTTCTGCAAACTGGTTCAGACCTCCAAATATATCGACATGAACGGGTTTATGATGGTGGAACCTTCCGATATTCCGCCGGAGACGGCCCATCTGGATATGCTTTTATCCAGCATTGTCCTATGCGATAAACCGTTTATGGGCAGTCCGGTCTCCAAAGAAGGGGCCCGAGACGCCATCGAGATGGCCGGTCTGGTCTGGGGCGGCAAAGATAAAATCAAAGACACACCGGTGTCGGTGTCTTTGATCAACTCATTGTCCCCGTTGCAGTTTTCAGAAGAAATGGCGGGTTCGCTCATCGAACTGGCACGCTACGGGCAAGCGTGTGTTCTGGCCTCGCTGGCCATGGCCGGGGCTTCCGGCCCCGTTGAGCTTGCAGGTGTCCTCGCCATGCAGAATGCTGAGATTCTGGCCGGTTTGACATTGGCCCAGCTTGTCAGACCGGGTGTCCCTATCATCTATGGCTCCACCTCGTCGCCGATGGACATGCGAACCGGCGGCCTGTCCATTGGCGCCCCGGAACTTTCCATGCTTGTGTCCTGCACCGCCCAGATGGCCCGCTTCTACCACCTGCCCAGCCGCAGCGGTGGCGGTCTGACCGATGCCAACTTTCCAGACGCCCAGGCCGGCATCGAATCCGCCATGGCGCTTATCACTGCGGCTCGCAATGGGATCAACTTCATCTTACACGCCTGCGGGATTCTGGGGGCTTACGTTGCTATGAGTTACGAAAAATTTATCATGGATGAAGAACTTTGCGGAATGGTCAAAAAACTAATTCAACCCATTGAAATCAGCAATGAGACCATAGACCTGGCAACCATAGCGGAGGTTGGCATCGGCGGCAACTATCTAACCCAGCCCAAAACCTTTGAGCTGTGCCGGACGGCATTTTTTCTTCCGGAATTGATGACCGTGCAGGATTATGACGGCTGGCAGAGCGCCGGCGGCAAACGCGCCGATGAACGGGCCTCGGACCTGCTGAACAAACGATTGGCCAATTACGAAAAACCGGACATCGATTCAGCCATAGAGTCGGAATTATCAGAGTATGTCACCCGACGCAAGGCTGGCTAAAACGGATCAAACGCCAAAAAAGAAAATTAATTTTACAATTTGTATAATTATTTTTCTATTTGTTAAAATATTTTTACAACAAACTGTTCATCTGTTAACCGATTTAGGGTGCTAAAAAGCGCGCTCTAAATGATTAAGACAGGTTAGCAGGGAGATAGTTTGTTGATAATATATGAAAAAATTCTTCTTGCCAATTTTTGCGATTGGTGGTTTATAAACTCATTATAGCGATTTAAGTACTAAATATAATTCACTTTTTTTGGTATGTTTATTGCTCTAATGACACCTATGTGTCCTATGATTAATTTGTATAACCTATATTAATTTTAACAGCTTTCCTTCAACGATAGAGGCGTCAAGAATAATGAGGTGCCAGGTTTCGGGTGTCAGGTGTCAGGTCTCTGGTCATCAACTTCGTAATCCTGACACCTGAACACTGACACCTGCTTGTCCTCCTCAGCCTTTAAGGCGAAGGAGGGAAACCATAATTATTAAGACTTTTATAGAATTTTTGGGGAACAGAAATTATGGTCCGAGGCCCTTTTCAAGGCAAGGACCGAACATTTACACCAAAGGAGATATAAGCCAATGAAAACACAGGCGAGAGTTGTCGTGATCGGCGGCGGGGCCATCGGCACCAGCGTTCTGTATCATCTGGCCAAATATGGCTGGCAGGATGTTGTACTGGTGGAAAAACATGAACTGACTTCCGGCTCGACCTGGCTGGCGGCTGGAAATTGTTCTTTCTTCCATTCAAGTTACTACTGTACCCGAGTCAACATGAAAAGCATCGAGCTCTACCAAAAGCTCGAGAAGGAGACCGGCCAAACCACCGGCTGGCACACCACCGGTTCCATTCGCACCGCGGACAACCCGGGTCGCATGGACGAACTGGGCTATTACTACAGCATGAACCGCTGTCTGGGATTGGATGTCCAGAAAGTCAGCCCCCAGGAAATTGCCGAGTTGCATCCGTTTATGCATGTGGACGGTCTGCTGGGTGGGCTTTACTGGCCTGATGACGGCGACGTAGATCCCAGCGGCATCTGCCAGGCGATGTCCATCGCCGCCAAAAAGCACGGTGCCGAGATCTATACCCATACTCTGGTGACCGGTATCAGTCAAAAGCCCAACGATGAGTGGGTGGTTCACACCGACAAGGGGGATATTACCTGCGAAGCGGTGGTCAACGCCGGTGGTCTATGGGCGCCGGAAGTGTCGGCCATGGCGGGCATCGAAATCCCCTCCATCGCCATCGAGCATACCCACATCCTCTTCGAGGCCATCGGCGCCGTGGAAGACCGGGAGCGCATGCTGCCCCTGGTACGGGATCCAGACCGCTCCATTTACGTCCGCCAGGAAATGGACAGCCTGATTCTCGGCATGTATGAGAAGGTCGGAAAGCAGTGGTTTCCGGAGGGCGTACCCTGGGATTATGCACAGACTGAGCTGCCTGAGGACGTCGACAACGTCGCCGAGAATGTCGAACACGGCATTTTCCGCTTCCCGATTTTAGGAGAAACCGGCTTTAAACACGTCACCGTCGGTCCCATTACCTACACACCCAACGGCGACCCCCTGGTGGGACCCGCCTATCCTCTGAAGAACTTTTATCAGGCCTGCGGTTACAGCTTCGGCATTACCCAGGCCGGTGGTATTGGTCACTACCTGGCCGGCTGGATTATGGAAGGAGAGCCGGAGATTGACATGTGGCACGTCGACAGCCGTCGCTTTGGCGCTTACGCTAACTGGGCCTACAACCACGAAAAAATCGCCGATACCTATCCGCGTCTGTACAGCACTTTCTTCCCGAACGAATGGCGGGATGCGGCCCGACCCAACCGCACCAGCCCCATTTACGAATATCAGAAAGAGGCCGGTGCGGTCTTTGGCGACTACTACGGCTGGGAATGCCCCAATTATTTTACCACTGACGAGGCCGACAGCTATGAGACACCAAGCTGGCGTCGCTCCAATGCCTTCAAGCATGTCGCCGAAGAGTGCCAGCACGTTATGAATCATGTGGGTTTGCTGGATCTGACGCGCTTTGCCAAAACCAGAATCAGCGGGCCGGGCGCCGAAGCATGGCTCAACCGGATGAGCTGTCAGCGGGTGCCCGCTCAAGATGGCCGTATCGCGCTGTCGCCTGTCCTGGACCAAAACGGTGCTTTTAAGACGGATATGACTGTCACCAAGATCAAAGATGGCGAGTACTTCTGCGTTACCGCCAGTTTAGGCAAACGTCACGATCAGCACGGGATGCTGCTCAACCTGCCCGATGACGGTTCCGTCCAGATGGAGGACCTCACCTACAAGCGGGGCTGTTTCGTCATCGTTGGTCCTGATAGCCGCAACCTTCTGGCAAAAGTCGCTTATGGCGATGTTTCCAACGAGGCCATGCCATTCGGCACCAGTTCAGAAATTTACGTGGGTCGCGTCAAATGCCGTGTCAATCGCATGAGCTACGTCGGCGAGCTGGGTTACGAAATTTTCCACCCGATCGAGAGCCAGATTGCGGTGTACAAAACGCTGATGGAGGCCGGCGCGGAATTTAAGTTAAAAATGTTCGGCATGCATGCCATGGAATCCATGCGCCTGGAAAAAGGCTATTTGGCCTGGAAGTCCGAAATGAATGTCCATCACACCCCGCTGGAAACCAGTCTGGCCTGGACGGTTAAATGGGACAAGGATTTTACCGGCAAAGCGGCGCTGGAAAAGGTCAAAGCCGAGGGGGTCACGCAGCAGCTCGTCTGCATGGTGGTCGAGGCCGATGATGCCGATGCCTGGGGCTACAATCCCATTTTTAATGGCGACGAACAGGTCGGCATGACCTCATCCGGTGGCTATGGTCACCGGGTGGGCAAAAGCATCGCCTTCGGCTATGTCCCACCCGGGCTCACCGATCCCGGCACGAAGCTCGAGGTTGAAATTTTGGGTGAAATGCGGCCGGCCGAAGTCGTCGCAACACCGCTCTACGATCCCGCCAACGAGAAAATGAAGGCGTGATTCGCTATTTTTTTAACCCCAAGAACAAAAGGATGTAATAATGCAGATTTATGTGTGTGTGAAACATGTTCCGGATACAGCGGCGACCATTACTGTCGTTGGTGATACGGGTTATAACGACACGGCCTGCAAATTCATTATTAACCCATATGACGAATATGCCGTGGAAGAGGCCGTGCAACGGGTTGAGAAGGCGGGCAGCGGCGAAGTGATTGTGGTCACGGTGGGTCCGGAAGCGGCCGTTTCAACCATGCGTGCGGCCATGGCCATGGGTGCCCACCGGGGAATCCACATAAAGGTCCAGGGTCAGTTTCTGGACAGCACCTTGACCAGTCTGGCGCTCAAGGCCGCCATCGAGCAGGATGGAACGGCCGATATCATCTTTACCGGCAGGGACGCCGTGGACACCGAAGGATTCCAAACCCAGTATCGTCTGGCCGCGGCCATGAACCTGCCGGTGGTCAATGAGGTCGTTAAACTCGAAATCGACAATGGCCAGGCAATCGTCGAACGCGAAGTCGGCGGTGGGACCCGGGAGGTACTGGAGATGAAACTGCCGTGCATCATCGGCACCACCAAAGGTCTTAACGAACCGCGTTATCCGAAATTTCCGGATATTATGAAAGCCAAAAAGAAAGAGATTAAGGAAATTGAGTTCGATCAGCTGGGAATGGATACCTCCGTTGACCAAACGGAACTGCTAAAACTCGAAGCTGTGCCGGAAAGATCCAGCGCTCAGATTATGCAGGGCTCTATCCGCGAACAGGTGGTTGAACTGGTTCGGATTCTCAAAGAGGACGATAAGGTCCTGTGAATCAGGCAGGGCTTTTGCTTTTTCAAAATATGAACATGCACTCAGGGTGCAAATCCAGCACACGGTAATTATAGGAGACAACGCAGATGGCCAAAATAGGCGTATTGATCGAGACGGAAAATGACGAGGTAAAGAAAACCAATTTCGGCACTATCACGGCCGCGCGCGATGGCGGCAAAAACGAAGTGGTCGCATTGATAATGGGCGTCGATGCAAATGCGGTGCAAGAAACGCTGGCCGCATACGGCGCACAGAAAATAGTACAGGTCACGGTCGACGGGGCTGACCTTCTATCCAGTCCGGATTTACAGGCCAGGGCGCTGGCCGATGTCATCGATCATTTTGGACTGGAGGGACTTATCGGTTTAGCCAGCGCCAGGGGACGAGACATATTTGCACGACTGGCTGCGCTGTTGAAGGTTACCCTGGTTGCAGACTGCGTGGGCATTAATTTTGAGGACAAGACAGTCCGAAAGTCTCATTTTTCAGGAAAAACCAATGCAACCATTAAACTGAGCTCAGATTTGCTGCTGTGCGCCCTGCGGCCCAATGCCATCGAGGCTGAAAAGGCCCCGGTGGATGCACAAGTTGAAAGCTACGCTGCCGGCGCCGAAGATCCGGGTCTGGTCAAGGTATTAGAGGTCAAAAAGGGTGACTCCGGTAAAATGGATCTCACTGAAGCCGACGTCATCATTACCGGTGGGCGACCCATCGATGCTGCAGAGAACTACAAAATGCTCGAGGAATGCGCCAAGTTGCTGGGTGCGGCGGTAGGCGCCTCCCGGGCAGCCGTCGACGCCGGCTTTGCGCCGCATTCGATGCAGGTGGGACAGACCGGAAAGACCGTAAGCCCGAGACTTTACATCGGTTGCGGCCTGTCGGGCTCAGTTCAGCATTTTGCCGGAATGAAAACCTCAAAAGTCATTGTGGGAATCAACACCGACAAAGATGCACCGATTTTCCAGAAATGCGACTACGGCATCATCGCGGATATGTTTGAGGTCGTGCCGGTGCTCACGGAAGTTTTGCGGGAGCAAGCCGGGCAATAAAGATGGTTTCAGGTGTCACCACCTGAGGTTTCAGGTTTCAGGTGTCGGGTGTCAGATCTTCGGTGACCTGATTCGGGTCTTTGTTAAAATATAGCCATAACGGTCGAGGCAGTCCGGTTGTCTATCGATTTCAGCTCCGTACATGCTGACACCTGAACACTGACACCTGACACCTTGAGAAGGGATAGCAGATGCAGACCTATGTGACGCTTAAATCCATTGTGATGGCGCTGGCGCTGATCGGCGCCTTCGGCTATTTCTTTGTTCGTGCCCGTCATCTGTATTGCCTGATGCGATCGGTTGAGGGGCAGACGGACTTCAAACTGGACCGGATCGGCGAGCGGATTAAGATTCTTTTTACCGACGTACTGGGCCAATCCAACGTCAGGCGCAAACCGCTGATCGGCACGGCGCACATGCTGATATTTTTCGGCTTCCTGGCCATCCAGCCCCATTCACTGATGCTGATGATCCAGGGCGTTTTTCCCGCTTTTGAGCCGGGCCACGCAATCCCG
>JASFIX010000002.1:0-30182 GCA_050122435.1 Desulfobacterales bacterium | reverse complement strand
AATTAAGCAGAGAGATTGATGAGCTTAAAAATGCCAATAAAGAAAAACTTGGGCACGTATCTATCAGTCTTAGAGAACGTATCAAAGAATTAAAATGTCTCTATGATATTTCAAGTTTTAGGGATGGCCCGAATTTTTCTTTGGATGAAATGCTACAAACAATTGTCGATTTCATTCCTCCGGCATTTCAATATCCTGATATTACTTGCGCCCAAATTATATTTAAACGATATGAGTTTAGAACTAAAAATTATCAAGACACCAAATGGAAGCTGTCACAAGAAATCAAGGTAAACAATGAACGGATTGGCGCTATAGACGTATGTTATCTGCAAAAAATATCAGAGCTTAAGAAGGGACCGTTTCTTAATGAGGAAAGAAATTTAATTGCGGTCATTGCTGGAAGTATAGCACGAATCGTTGAGCGTGAGTGGGCCGAAATAGAAATAAGAAAATGCCGGAATCGGATTGAACAACTCATCAAACAAAAATAGGCTATGACTTTCAAATTTTTCTAGGTTCTCTTTTGAAATGTGAGCTGCCTTTAAAACCAAATCTACCATACCATTCTCTTAAGGGCTCACTGGTCATCGACTCATTTTTTCCATTGGGCATAATAATTGGGCTAAGACTCAAAATGATTTGGTATTTATCTGCCTGCAAACAAAGTTCCTCCAGCATTTTGTTACCACTTCCTCGGTTACTCTTGAAAGAACCCAAATGATAGATATGGACATAATCTATATTTTCATGTGTATAAACAGCCAAGGCGACGACACCAATTGAATCACCGTCTGTATCTTCAAAAACAAAGGGGTATATTTCAGACAAATCCTGATTATAACCTACTCCGATTGCCACTCGACCCTCATATTTTTTATAAAAAAAATTCACATAATGATCTTCCTGATTCATAATATAATTGCTAATTTCTTTTTAGCAGAAGGTACAGCGAAAGACGAAGTTAGTAATATATTAAAAATTATTTTTCCCTTGTCGGATAGCTTAAAGACACTTTCCCCTCACTAAGTCAGGGGAATTTAGATCTCATCCAAAGATTTTTCTGGATTGTCTTCAGACTTTATTTGGTCTTTATTCAGCCTGCGTTGCCTTTTTTGCTCTTGCTTTAGCTTCCTTGCTAATTCTTTTTTACGCTTTTTAATGGAATAATGTGATTTGGCCATTTTATGTCACCTCAAAGGATTTAATTCTTGATGGTGATGAAAATAAAATCAAATTAGACAGGATTATTTTAATGGTTGAAGATCTTGTAACTGCAAATAGGACTAGTACTGTTGCAAAAGAAACAAAAGGGCACTCCTCTCTATTCGAAGAATGCCCTTTTTACTTGGAATTGAAAGTTAGATCACGGAGACATTTGCAGCTGCAGGGCCTTTTGCGCCTTGCTCTATATCAAAGGAAACCTGGTCACCCTCATTGAGGGATTTAAAACCAGCTGCGTTGATTGCTGAATGATGAACAAACACATCCGGTCCGTCTTCCTGTTCAATGAATCCGAACCCTTTTCGTGGATTAAACCACTTAACAGTTCCATTAGTCATAATAACATTCTCCTTTCTTAAAATTTTCAAAATCGCCAACTGGAGGATGCCACTCTGACAAATGGATTGTTCCTTCAGAAAGAAATCGCCCCGCCAATTGAAGGCGAGGCCTTGTTGAATATTTGTACAATAATCTATCCGTCAGCCAATAGCAAGCTAATTATCAGTTTTTTGAAATCAAATACTCAAATTAGCTCCTTTCTGCAGTCTGGAAGAATGATTATAGCTTTTTTTAATGCCTTAAATCACCACACATTTTGAACTTGCCGACAGAGTTACATAGCTCAAATTTGGTGACTGTATATTTCATATGGAAATTTACACTATTTTGCATGGCTTCGAATTGTTTCTTCCGTGCCTTTATCGAATCTTTGGCATCCAATCCATTTTATTGTACATTTCATCTGGCAATCCAACATTTAATGCTCCAATCTAAATATAAAATCCAAATAATATGCTGTAGTTATCTGATAGCTATTTGAAATACTGAGAAATTTTTGGTAACTTTCAGTATGATTGTGCTTTTTTGTTCTGGATTTGGTCAACTAGGTTAGGTACTACTGATTTGGATAGATGTTTCTATATGATGGAGCGGAGGGTGCGGTACAATAAAAATTTCGCAATTATTGTATTTATCTGTGTTTTGTTTTTATTCAATTTGCCGTCTTTGTCATCCGCCTTCACCCAAACCGAGCGCTATAACTTCCAGCGTTCCATAGTCGATTTCCGTTCGCGATTAAATCCTAGTTACAAAAAAATCCATCGTAAAAAAACAACATACATTATCGTTCACACCTCAGAGTTAGGCCTTAAAACGACGCTAAGGGTTGTTTCCAAAGGAAAAAATTTGCGCAATGGGCGCCGCACCAATGGCGGTCATGCTCACTATGTGATCGCACGCAACGGACGCACGTATCGTATACTGGACAAAAAATATGTAGCCGACCATGCCGGTCGCAGCATGTGGAATGGTGAGACAGACATTAGCCGGATTTCGATTGGAATTGAGTTAGTAGGCTATCATTACGCTCCCATTTCTGAAAAACAGTATCGATCGGCAGGTATGTTGATAGACATTTTACAGGACATATATGACCTGAATGACCGGTCAGTTCTAACCCACAGCCAGGTAGCCTATGGTTTGCCGAACCGGTGGGTTAAAGAGGTTCACCGCGGGCGCAAGCGTTGCGCAAAAAACTTTATACGCACCAAAGCTGGTTTAGGGTCGACTTGGCCATCTGATCCCGATGTGCGCGCTGGCAGACTAATTGCTGATGCCCAACTTTCTGAAGTGTTCTATGGCCAGCACAAAATTGATCATCAGCTTGATGAAGCGAATGTAATATCCAAACGTAATACCGCCTGGGCTATTGCTGGCGAAGATTACGATAGCGTCACAACGGTATACAAATTTCCAAACGGACGCCAATATACAGGTGATCAAATTGCAGATGAGGTCGGCTGGAACCGTATACCCGCGAAAACGGTCGTACTGCTTAACCATGAAAGCAGCTATAAATTAATAAAAGACAACGGCCCTATAAAGACTATATCGAATGGAAATACGGCATGGTCTCTTGCGGGAAAATTATATAATGATGAAACGACGATCTATTTTTTACCGTCCGGTCAAATAAAGCCTGGATCAATGATAAACGATTGGGATGAGTTGCCCGCTAAAACCAGACTAATTATCGGATACAAAGGACCTTATAGGCTAAACAAAGACCGTACGGCCTTCCGCATTGCAGGCTTCAAGTACAATGATCAAAAAACAATCTACTACCTGCCATCTAAAAAACTGTTAAACGGCAATGAAATAAGAGACTTTAGCCAGCTTCCGATCGGAACTTATATTTTTCTTCCTGCCACACTTTAATAATCCAATTATTTTATATAGCGCAGGACAATCTAAAATATCTCGATGGTGAAATAGTGTCCGTGAATCTGAAAAAAATTGGCTATCCAAATTTATTCGCCTTATAGCCGATTTATACAATTTCAAGAATTTGTTTACAGCATTAACCAATCTAAACGCATAATTTCTTCATTACAGTTTCTGTATACCACATCTCATGGATTTAAGGTTAGGAAATCCGGATACCGGGTCGGGATTGTCTGTCCCGGTCAACTCGTTAACGTTCGCCTCTTCCCAGCCCTGCGAAATATGGATTGTACCCGGTATAATTTTGCGGGTAAGACAGGCTTTAAGTCGAATCGCCCCAAAAGGCGACTGTATTTCCGCCATTTCACCTGCTGAAATACCATAGTGATTCGCGGTGCTCGGATGGATTTCAAAAATGGGCTCGGGGGACATCTTTCTGAGTTTTGAAATATAGCGAAATTGCCAGTGAGTGTAACAGAGAAGATTTCCACCGGTTGTCAAATGGAGTGGAAATTCACCCCCGTATTCAAGAGGTTTCTCTATGTTTTCCCTAACAGGTGAAGGATCAAATCCAAAATTTTCAAGTTGTTTGGGGTAGAACTCAACTTTACCTGTCGGGGTGGAAAATCCGTCTCGTTCATATTTCTTATACCGGCGCTGATCATATTCATAGATTCCGCCTTCAGATATTAGATCCTGATAGGTAATGCCAAGATCATGAAGCAGGTAATCGATCCCCTCTTCACAGTTTTTCCACGGGAAGTACTCACCAAATCCCATGTGATGGGCCAATTTTACCCAGATCATTTGATCGGGCAGTCCGTGAACAGGTTCTACCACCTTTCTCCTCAAGGTAATATAAGGGAGGTTTTGATACACGTAGACCCGATGTTCATCTCTCTCTAAAAAGCTGCAGGCCGGAAGAACCACATCTGCATACTGACTGTCCGGAGACTGAACGACATCGATCAACATGAGAAATTCCAACTTTTGGAGTGCCCGACGAGTACGGCTACTGTTTGGCCATTCCAGGGTCGGGTTTCCGCCGGTAATTATCATCGCTTTGATGGGATAGGGGCGTTCATCCAGAACTGCCTCGGGAAGACTTAGTGCATGGCCTTCCTTGCGCGCTTTACAGAAAAGAGGGAACATTTCCCAGCCTATTGGCGGTATCGAAGGTGCGGGCAGCGGCGCCGTTATGTCATTCAGGCCGGGTCGGGGTGTAAAAAGTTCGCCGCCGGGAACATCCAGGTTACCGGTAACAGCTTTCAAAATTGCCAGAAGACGCATCGTCTGCACCCCGCAACTGTGGTGTTCCAAACCGTTTCCGGTAAAAATTCCGGCGGGTTTGGTTCGCGCATAGTCGCGGGCGACCTGCCGAACCAGATCGGAGGAGATTGTGGTCACGGCCTCTCCTGCTTCAGGCGAAAAACGGTCGGCAGATACTGTTTCAAAGAGATGATCGAACCCGTTAATCCATTCGGCCGCAAATACCTTGTCCCATAACGCCTCGCGAAATATGATGTGCAGCATATTCAAGGCCAGAACTTCATCACATCCCGGTCTGACCGCCAGGTGGATGTCTGCCTTTGAAGCCGTTTCAGTCTTGCGGGGATCAATAACAATCAGCCTGCCGTCTCTTTTTTTGAGACGACTGATTTCCCCGGGTATAAAAGGTTCGTTGGAGATGAGCGGGTTTCCGCCCCAGATCATTAAAAACCGTGTATTGGGAATATCCGGCTTGGACAATCCGCCGAACGTAAGGGTTTCCGCGAGTGTTCGGGAGGCGTTGCACAAAGAGCCGACTCCCATGAAATTGGGTGTGCCGTATACATTGGCAAAGCGCTTCATATAATACTTTATTTCCTGATGACCGACTCCCTCACCATGATAAATGGCCAGGCTCTCGGGACCATACTGATTTCTTATCCGATTCAGTGCTTCGGCAGCAAAATCCAGAGATCGGTCCCAGTCGACAGGAACAAATTTGTCTTCTTTCTTAATCAGGGGCGCTGTCAGTCTTTTGGAATGGTGGAAAAAATCAAGAGCTGCCCTGCCCTTGGCGCAGAGCCAGCCTCTGTTGTATGGATGTTCCTTGCGGCCTTGTACACTTACCGGTTGCCCCTCAACAACACCAACCTCCATCCCGCAGCCATGATCGCACATCCGGCAGATGGTGGCTATCGTGTCAACTGTTTTGATCGAATTTGAGGACATCTCTATTTCCAGATCTCCCTCATTTTCATCCTTTTCCCGTACCTGAATACATCATCCATCCATAGATAGAAATTGTCAAAGCGGGGCAAATTCTTGACCTGCCATCGAACAAAGCTATGAAACCACGTATCCGGCTTATTGAAGACACAAACGCGGATGCAGTTTGCGCAATCTCCCTTATTCCGCACCCAGAACTGAAAGCATTTTTCAGGATTGATATACCATTTGTAAATGCCGTGATTATTGGAAATCGTGGTCCCCTCGGTTGTGGGTTCGTCAAAACTGATGGCCTGTCCCGGGCATGCCTCGGCACACTTTCCGCAAACCTGGCACATCTCTCTGACACCGATTTCAATGGGTTTATCTGGTATCAGCGGCAGATCCGTGAAAACCTTGCTGATCCGCACCCGCGGACCAAACCGGGGTGTGATTAAAATGCCATGACGCCCCAGCTCCCC
This sequence comes from Desulfobacterales bacterium, assembly GCA_050122435.1. GTDB lineage: Bacteria > Desulfobacterota > Desulfobacteria > Desulfobacterales > JAHEIW01 > JAHEIW01. The sequence goes on along the minus strand of JASFIX010000002.1, from coordinate 24,060 downwards.
CAGACCGGCATCAACAGCCATGGGAACGCTCAACGCCGTATCATTGCCGCTGGGAATCGCGGTATAGCCCAGATCTCGAATAAAGTGGGCCACGGAAGAAGCCATGAAAGCCATCATCGAGTAACCCCGGCCGGTGGCGGCATTCTCACCATAGGCGGGTGCTGTGCGCATTAAGGTGTAATCCATCTCGTGGAGCATAACCACGGCGTACTGAATTGAATCTGGGATATCATCTATAGCGGAATGAGCGCCCGTACGGGGATCAAAACGATGAGAATAGATCCAGCGTCGATCCAATTTACAGACTCCCACCGACGATGCCCCCATATAGATTGCCGCTTTTTTTACAATTCGGGTCATCTCCACCGGATCTGAAACATCCCACTTTTCTCCCGGCGGTATACGGTCCTTTGCAGCAAGGTCCGTCAGGTCCGGGTACCATTCATACAAACCCTCATTGCCGACAATATTGCCGAACCCCCACCACCTTTCCAGATACCAGGAGCCCATGGAAAACGCCCAGTCCAGCAAGGTATACCCTTCGTCATCCCTAAAGTTGCGCACACCATAGTGCTTTTTGCCCATTTTCAGTATCTCGGTACTGGACTTTTCAGGATCCCTCGGCCGGGAGAACATCGTATGTCTTTGATCAAATTGTCCAGCTTCTCCAGAACCAATTCTTATCTCGTGCTTTTTCATAACTGCCGATCAATTTTCCTTTCGATCTGAATTGCACTTTGCTTCGGTTAACGACGCATGAGCCATCGTTTTAGCCTCAGGGGTAAAAAACCAGTCCGCCATTACGGTATCAAGCCATCTTATGTAGTCATCGCGCGCAATGCCGAATCGGGTGTGATCGATGTCCACACCTGCCGGGGTAAATCGCCACAGCTTATCGGCATCTTTTACCAATTGATCATTGAGGGAAAGCGCCTCCAGTCGGGTATCGTGTCCGTCAATGATGGTCAATATTTCCGGTATTTTCTCTTCATCATAATTGAGCCGTGCCAGAATTTCCTGCGCGATTTTGACGCCCTCTTTCTCGTGAATTCGTTTCGTCTTTTTGTCTTTGGCCTTGGGTCCAAATGCCTTTAACTGCTTCTCCTCGGGAACCATTTTCCATCCCACATCGTGCAAAATGATGGCCGGTAAGACAATCTCTTCATCGGCATCCGGATAATGGGCCAATAACCGGCGTGCAAAATCATAGGACAGGGATGTGTGAACATCATTGTGACGGGTGTCCAGATAGGTCTCGGCCTGTTTATAAATTTCGTCGTAAACTGAATTGGGTTGAGTTATAATTTTCAAATATCCACCATTTTTACATCTTGCCGGGTGCGCGCTTATATCTTTGTTCTTTAGCGCTTTCAGCATCCAGATATTTTTCCAAGGAAATCATTTCGTTTTCGACAATGCATCGAATCTCTGTAACTTGTTCCGCTTTCAGCCCTAACCGCTCGGCAATTTCCTCGTCCGATAATCCCCGGTGGGCTTTGCCGGGCTCATAGCGCTGTTGTGCATTAGTCAGTTTCCAGACTTCGTCTTTATAGCGATTATACAAATCAGGGGTAACAAATTTTGGCATCCATCATCTCCTTGTTCTCAAAAGTGGGAAGCCACTTCTAATGTAACTTTTTAACCCGTCTCCGGACCACAGGACATCTTTTTAGGCAATTGAAGCACTGCGCCGAAAGCTCGCTGGAATAGGCCACACTTCTGACAGTTCTGGTAAAATGGCTTCCAAACAGAATCGCTTTTCGCCGATCGGCATCCGGCTCATTAACGGCCTCCAGCAACAGCTTTTGAAATACATCCATGGCGGTCGTCTGCGCTCTGGGGTAGCAGCAGTCCTGACGATATTCCATCCAATGGATTCTGCCCGCTTTGATCTCTCCTGAAAGACAATCCGGACAGGAAGAGATACAGGGTGTTGTCCTTTTTTTCTCCCATAGGCGAACGCAGGAGGAATGGGGACAGACGGGATCAGCAAGTGGACCATCTTCCTCGAGCGGCATAGTTGTGATAACGGCGTTAAAATAAAGCAAGCCGTATTGCGGATTTAATATGACACCGCCGGCCATGGATCTGCTTCCGAGTCCTGCGTGTTCGGCACAGAGCTTCAAACTTATATAGGGGTAATGGCCTGTGCGGTTTCCCGAAGGTATGGGTATGGCATAATATCCGAATTGATCTTCCACGAAATAAGCCAACCGGCGAGCGGCGGCGGCCAGTAAAGTTCTATTGTAGCCGATGCTTCCCAACACGCGATTGGTCCCCGATCTCCAGGCGCCTGCGCTAGGCTCATTGCCCCCCAGCACAATGACGTTCAGGGCACCCTTGAGCAGATCGTCCGGTCGATAACCGGGGGGCGCAAATCGGTTTATGGCGTCCACCCTTGCGACTCCCACAACCCTGGCACCCAGGGACAGTGCTTTTTCAATGATTTGGGTTTTGGCATCCATCAGCCGATCTCCATCTCGATTAATGAATGTTGAGTGTTTCACGATAAGCCGCTTTCAACGCCACTGACAACTCGACGAGGCCCTTGGTTGCCTCATGTTCCAATTTTTTATTCCAGGCGTACAGGCTTCTGATTGATTTTAGAATAGATTCTATTTCCCTGAGGTAAAGACCAGCGGCCTCGCCCCCTTCTTTAGCCGACCGTGCAATACAATCCACCGCTGAAATCCCGCTCTTGAGAGCGGTGCCGATTCCTTCAAAGCTTACAGGAACTAGCAGGCCTGCGGCATCACCAATCAGCAAAATATTTCCTCCAGCCGGCCGGAAAGAACCGTTGAGCAATGCTTTGTGCAGCAGTGGTACCATACAACCGTCTCGCCATAGAGGCCTGCATTTGGGATCGAAGCCGTAGCCGGCTAAAATTTGATTGATGTCTTCCCTTAACTCCTTAATTCCGCTGCCTTCGAGAACAAAACAATCACCTTTATGATTTAGACTAAACCTGGGGCGTGCGCGAGATTTTGGAAAAAACCAGTGGTAATAATCCTTTTCCAGTTCGAGTGCGCCGGCATAGCATTCCCGTATTGGGACCGAATATCGCACTTTGAGCAAGGGAAATAACGATCTCCTGACAACCGAAGCGGCACCATCAGCCCCGATGACAAACCTTGATTTAAGCTCATGCGTCGACTGGCGCTGGATTATCTTAACGCTACAGGAGCCGGCTTTTTGTTTCACCGCGATGACCTTGGCCCCATCCCTGATTTCGGCACCCGCTTCCTTTGCCGCCTGAACCATCCAGAAATCCAGATCTTTTCTCCAAGCCAGCGGTGTCTTCCACTCAATTGCTTGGGGCTGCAGACCTGGTACATGGATAAGGTGTCCGGACAAATAATAGGGCGAAACCAAGACCGCTTTCGGAATTTCTCCGAACTCCTTCTCGATAATGTCATTGGCCCACAGTCCCATAACCATGCCTGAGCAGACTTTGTCGCGCGGCAACCGCTTCCGTTCTACCAGGAGCGTTTGAAAACCTTTCCGGGCGCATCTCAGTGCGGCAACAGCCCCGCCCGGCCCGCCGCCTACGACGATAACGTCATACATTAGTTGGCTCCTCGGTTTTTAAAACTCCTGACCTGATTATTTGCAAAAACGCCTCAGCCGGAGGTGACAGCTTGGCCTTCCTGGGAAAAACAATATCGGTTTGAATCCATATGGGTCCTTCTTTGATATCCAGGTAATTGAGCAGTCCCATTTTTGCCTCGAGTTCAATTTCGGGTTTATAGAGAAATGAAATACCACGTTCTTTGATGGTGTACTCTTTGATAAATTCGACGCTTCCGGCTTCCACTAATACCGACGGTTTCATATCATAGGATGCCAGCATTGATAGAATAGCGTGCCGGGAACCCGAACCGTTTTCGCGAATGATTATCGGTTCGTCTTTAAGCTCTGATATGGAAATCATGGACTTGGCGGCTAACCGGTGATTCGGTGAGATCACCACACAAAATTCCTCTTTGGTATACGGAAGAACCTTGAGTTTGTTCATATGGGGCAAGTGGCCGATGATTCCCAGGTCATGTTTGAAAGCCGCAACACGATCTGCTATTTCCTGGGAGCTCCCGACTTTCAGGTAGACTTTGACACTCGGGAAGCGTTCCTGAAATCGCGATAATAATCCCGGCATTAGATGTCTGGCAAAGCTACGGGTCGTTCCGATGGTCAGCGAGCCCTGCGTGAGATCGCCATAGCCCTTCAGGGCATATTCCAGTTCTTCCACAACCTGAAATATCCGCTCGGCATAACCATACAAAACATTCCCCATATCCGTAAGTTGAAGTTCCTTGCCGGATTTGCGAATGAATTTGACACCAAGATTCTTCTCAAAGGCCTTTATCTGCATGGTGACCGCCGGCTGGGTGATATGGAGCGCATGGGCGGCTTTGGTGATGCTTTTTTCTTTGGCGACTAGGAAGAAGGTCCTGAGCTGGTTCAAATTAATCTGCATAATTGTTCGAAGGTGAGTACAGCATAAGAAAAACTTATGTTGATATAAAAATAAATGGTTTGACAAGTCAACCAAAAAAAATTAGCTACATTTTTTATAAAGGTATCAATCAAATGATTTGCATTTATTGGCAGCAGTGGAGAAGGAGGACGACATGGCTGAGTACGACGGAATCATCATCGGGGCCGGACCGAATGGATTGCTCACCGCGTCATATCTGGCAAAAGCGGGATTGAAAATCCTGTTGCTAGAAAGAAGATTCGAAATGGGCGGCGGTTTGTGCTCCGAGCATGTCACAATTCCGAGCTTTATCCACAATACCCACGCGATTTACATACCCATGGTCGATTACGCACCGTTTTTCCAGGACTTTAAACATGAAATGGAAGAAGTATTTGATCTCAAGTTCGTTTTTCCAGACCCTGTCATGTCAATGTCTTTCCTGGATGGACGCACCTTAAGTGTGTATCAAGATGCCGAGCGTACGGCCCGCTCCATCGGTCAATTTTCTGAAAAAGATGCGAAAACCTACGTCAATGCAGCGGCGAAATTCAAAGAATATATGGACATATTTATTGGACCGGCAACCTATTCCCCGCCGCATCCGGCCATGGAAGCCATGTCCAAAATGCAATCCCATGAGGTTGGCCAGGATCTTCAGGCGATTCAACCCATGTCCCCCAGACAAATTGTTGAAGAGCTCTTCGAAAACGACCGGGTTCGTACCTTATTTCTGTATGCATCGTGCATGTGGGGCCTGGATTATGATCTGGAAGGGTTAGGTTTTTTGGTACCGCTGTATATCAATCGGGCGGCCAATTACCGACTGGTTTACGGCGGAACCCACCATCTGGCGCATGTCATGAGCAAGACGCTGTATAATAACGGAGGGATGATCGTTGGCCCCAAACCGGTCAGCAAAATCGTAATCGACGGCGGCCGCGCCAAAGGGGTGGAAACCGAAGACGGTTATTATTACGAGGCCAACAAATTTATCGTCAGCAGTCTCAATCCCCATCAAACTTTTCTGGAGCTGGTCGGCGAGGAACACCTGGAAACTGATTTCGTCACCCGTATTAATGATTGGAAATGGGAAAAAACGAGCCTCTTCCATGTTCATCTGGCCTTAACGGAGGCACCGCAATTCAAGACCGCTGCACAAAATCCGGAAATCGCCAACTCCCTGATCCATCTTTTTGGTTATGAGTCTTATCAGGAGCTCATTGACCACTTTGATGCCATCCGGGCGGGTGAATTGCGAAACTCCGGATTCAACAGCTGCTTCCCTACCCTCCATGATCCTTCCCAAGCACCGGCCGGAAAGCACACCGGGCTGATTTCCTGCCACGCACCCTATCATCTTGCCGATGGTGGAGCCGAAAAATGGTATGACATTCGTGATGATATCGCAGATCAGTGTCTGGCCAAGCTGAAAGAATATGTTCCCAACATCGATGAAGACATCATCATGTGGCGTTACATCACAACACCAATGGATATCAGCAACAAGTTTATCGATATGCGTGAAGGATCATTTAAACAGGGCGCCTATCTCCCGTTGCAAATGGGTTATCTGCGCCCCAATGAACTTTGTGCAGAATACGCCACGCCCATCAAAGACCTGTATATATGCGGTTCATGTACCTATCCGGGCGGAACAATTCTGATGGCCAACGGGTATCTTGCTGCCAACCGGATCGCCGAGGACTATGGCATCCAAAAATGGTGGAAAAAACCGGTATCCATTGTCCACGCCGAAGAACTCGGCCTTATTTAGGAGCAATAGATTATGAAAGTCCAATCGACAGGCCTGGGCAAAACGGTAATGATTGCTCAATTTAAAGAACTCTTGAATACCGATTTCGACAAACGTCAGGTCCTGCAAATGACCATGGAGGCGACCGAACCATTGCACTGGACCATAAAAGTCTACATGGAGCCAAATGATCTCCGCAAAGCCATTGTCATGGGACTTAAGCCATCTGTTCTCTGGAAGGTTCTTCTGGCGGCTATCTGCGGTCGATTTTCCCTGTTTCGCAAAACCGGGGCCGGCCCTGAGGATTCACCCGCATCGACAAAAACACAACAGCAGACGTCATCGGACAATTCGACGGAAACCGAGACCGGTGAAACACCCGGTCCGCTCGCAAATTTAAAAGAGTCAGCGGGGGAGAACAAGCCGGTCAGTCCGCTGGCAAAACTTAAGGAGTGATGAGCGCTTTGATCATTTCAGGAGATCCGCACCATAACACCATAAAAACGTGAACAACACCGACGATGTAATATGATTACCGGTAAAAGGAGCTACCATTATGGCCGACATGAGCTTTGACGCCGTTGTCATTGGAGGGGGACATCATGCAACCATTATTGCCAACTATTTGCAAAACGCCGGTTTAGAAACCGGGGTTTTTGAAAGACTTCACGAAATGGGCGGCGGCGCAGCCGGCGATGAACTCCCGGCGCCGGCCTTCCTGCAGAATCCGTGTGCTCACTTCACCCGTATGTTCGGGCATCCGGCGTATCACGATTTTAACCTCAGAAAATTCGGGTTGCACTATATCTTTCCGGAAGGCAATGAGGCCATGGTTTTTCCGGATGAAACCTGTTTTGTCGGTTACTCTGCATTCCGTGTGGTGGATCCGGATACCGGTAAAGAAGAGTTTTCAAATGAAAACTTTAAAAAAACCTATGACGAGATTGCCCGGTTTTCCAAGCGGGATGCCGACATGTATGAATGGATCACGGAAAGATATGAAAAAAAATGGAGAACCGCTTTTCGAAAATACCGCTACAGTCCGCCAACCCCCTGGGGGGTCCCCAACCCGCTTGAGGAATTGTTTGCCGATGAAAAATACCGATTTGATCCCGTATGGCATTATATGAACGGTGTCCAGGTAGCGCGGGATCTTTTTGAGAGCCCCGAAATGCGCGTACTCTTCATGAGGGCTATCGCAACTTCATCAGGCTCATTCCCCGTGGATGCCATGGGGGTCTATCAGGTGATTCATATGCTGGGGCTGGTACTTTCCCTGGAATCAGCATCAATTGTTTCGGGAGGCACGCATGCCATTACCCATTCCCTGCAGCGATCATTCAGTTCCATGGGGGGCCAATTTTTTGTAGAGAGTGAAGTCGATAAGGTCCTTCTTGAGGGAGACAAGGCGGTGGGCATAAAATTGGTCAACGAGGCCGAAATCGAAGCGCGCAAACTGGTTGTCAGTGACCTAGGGGTGCCGCAGACCATGATGCGCATGCTGCGGGACACCGAGCTATCACACCGGCTGCTTCACCGTATTAAAAATATCGATTACGACCGCTCCCAGATATTCTGGGGGAATGTGGCCCTACACGAACTACCCGATTATAAAGCCAAAAGCTTCAACCCCGATCTGGGGGAACAACCGAGGCTCTATATGGGGCCCAAGGACGAGGACTACATGGCATATAATTACATGTCCGAAATCTTTATAAATGGCTTCCCGAGCCCCGGCAAAATGTATTTGCTGGCAGCTGCCGACAGCATCTGGGACAAAAACCGTGCCCCGAAAGGAAAACATACAATCCTGTTGGAAGAGTTTGCGGCGCCGCTGCGTTTTTTCAGCGAACGGGACTGGCTAAAAATGAAGCGCGAAATAGTGGATCATATGCTCAAAGACTGGCAGATTTATGCCCCCAACATGACCTGGGACAACGTGATCGCTCACAACATTCAAACCCCGCTGGATGTATCTTATCGTCATCCGGACATGAAGGAAGGGGGTTGGGCTGAGGGTGCCATGATGCTCTCGATGCACGACCGCTTTCGACCCTTACCGGAAATCTCCAACTACCGGATTCCTAATGTAAAGAATATGTACATTTGCTCATCGAACTTACATTCCTGCGGCGGGATCGGTCGCGGCAGCTCTTACAATTGTTTCAAAAGAATCGTCGAAGACTTTAATCTGCCAAAAATATGGGAGGAAAAAGGCAGAGAGTACTAATTGGGGATTTCGGATCTAGGGAATCGGAAGGAATTGATATGCGATTGAAGGATAAAGTCGCCATTGTGACGGGCGGTGCCAAAGGATTGGGCCGGGCCTTTGCTGTTACCTTGGCCCGGGAAGGTGCCAGAGTTATGGTGGTGACCCGTAGGGATATGACCAATCTTGAAGAAACGGTAAAACGCATCGATGCTTTCGGAGGAATGGCTGCTCTATATCAGGCGGATGTCACCAGAGAAGAAGATACGCTGGCCATGGCTGAAGCCACCGTAGCGTCCTTCGGCAAAATTGATATCCTGGTGAACAACGCCGCAATTTACGATGGCATCAAACGAAAACCTTTTTATGAAATCGATTTGGATGAATGGGATCTACTGATGACGGTTAACGTCAAAGGCGCATTTCTGGCAACCCGGGCTGTCTTTCCTTACATGCGGCAACAGGGCTTTGGTAAAATTATCAATCTTGCCTCGGAAGTATTTTTTACCGGCTCACACGGTTTTGCCCATTATGTGGCCTCCAAGGGCGGAATAATCGGGCTTACCCGGGCACTGGCTGTGGAATTAGGTCCCCATAACATCTGCATTAATTGCATTGCACCCGGTTTTACCGATACGGAAGCCAGTAGAAATCTTGCCGATGTTACAAAATACGATACCTCCAAAACACCGTTGAATAGACTCGAAAAGCCCGAAGATCTGACAGGCGCTGCGATTTTTCTGGCCTCGCCCGAAAGCGATTTTATGACGGGTCAGACGCTGCTGATAAGCGGAGGACGCGCCATGCATTAGTGCCCCAAGCCCCATAACAAGGGGGGTTCCATGACCGTAAAATTTATCCAGTACTATGACATCCTTTCCGGAAAAGACGAAGAATACCGAAATTTTATTTCCAAAAGCTATATTCCGGGCGTTAATGAGACAGGCCTCCTTGAAATCGTCGGATCCTGGTACCTGGCATCCGGCGAAGGCCCTTATCATATCATGGAAGGGGTGGCGGATTCGGTAAAAAGCGTCCACCGGCTATTGCTGCTGGATGATTTTAAAAAACTAAATCATCTACTCCATTTTCTGATCACCAATTATAAAACCAAAATCATGGTACCCATGGGTACGATAGAAAGCCAACTGCCCCGCGAAACGAATTTCCGATTCAACCACCACTACGACATTAACTACGCGCGGTACGACAATTACGTTCGCTTCATTCGCAAAGAACATTTCCCCGCTATGGAAAAATTGGGAATCAATATGATCGGTGGGTGGTATGTCGCTCTCGGGCCGGGCCCGAACATTGTGGTGGAGGGCTCCTGTGCCAGTGTCAAACGTATTCTTGAGGTTATTGGCAGCAAGGAATACGGTGAACTGACATCAAGGCTCCTGGCGATGGTAGACGGTTATGGGAGTAAAATATTGGTGCCTACCGGGCTGGTACCATAAGGATGCAAACCGATGCCGGTTAAACTGATCCATTACTGGAATATACGTCACGGGCATAAAGCAGATTTTGATCTCTTTTTTGTCCAGGAATTTGTCCCGCAAATTGATATAACCGGACTCATGAAAATCGTCGGCTCCTGGCACGTCGCTTCCGGAGAGGGCCCCTATTTTATTGCTGAAGGTGTCTCGAGCTCTGTGGATGAAGTCGAATCCCTGATAATGAGTTCAGCATATCTTGAACTACGCAACAAACTGTTCCGATTGGTAGGAAACTATAGCAACAAATTACTGGTTCCTTCTGGTGGGATACCCGCACGGCCTGTTGAAATCGAACAGGGGTACAAATTCAATCAACATTTTAATATAAACCCGGCCGATTATTACGCGTATATGACCTTTGCGGAAAAAGAACATACACCCCAAATGCAAAGTTTCGGTGTCGAAATGGTTGGCAACTGGCACGTCGATGTGGGTGCAACACCCTATGTAATTTATGAAGGCCGCACCACAGACCTGTCTGTCATCGGAGAAATGCTGGAAAACCCGGATTACCATGCCCTGACTTTAAAATTGCTCAGCATGGTATCCAACTACGGTTGCAAAGTTCTCGTGCCGTCGGGGCATATCAACAAATAAAAAAATCAACGATGAACAGCATCGCGTGTTATTGCCATGCAATGAGATAAAATCAAAAAGCATTTTTGAATGACCACTTTTGCCGGAAAACTCCTTAGAATTAATCTCAGCGACCGTACCGATCAGGTAGAGGACATTCCTGTTTCCTATTACGAACAGTTCATCTCTGCACGGGGACTAAGCGCTCTATACCTTTATAATGAATTGCTACCCGGCATAGATCCCCTCGATCCGCGGAATAAACTCATCATGTCAATCGGTGCCCTGGGTGGCTCAGGGCTTCAGGGATTTTCGAAGTGGGCCGTATCATCCAAAAGCCCCTTGACCGGCACCATTTTCCGCTCCATTTCAGGCGGAAATTTCGGGGTGTGGATGAAGCATGCCGGATACGACCTCATCATACTGGAGGGAATGGCAACAGCACCGACCTATATTTACATTGACAACGAGGGCGTTCACTTTCTGGAGGCAAATGACCTCTGGGGTCTAAACTATCGCCAGTTGCAGGAACAGCTAAAAAAACGACACGGCTTGCGCACTGAATCTGTCTGCATCGGACCCGCAGGTGAAAAATTGGTTCGCTATGCGGTCATCCACTCCGGGGAGCGCACGGCTTCCCGAGGCGGCATGGGAACCGTCATGGGCTCCAAGAACCTCAAAGCGATTTCGATCAATGTCCCGACCAAAAGGCCTGCCGCATTCGAGCCGGCCACCTTCAAAAAACTGATCAAAACGCAGATAGACATATTAAAAGAACATCCCCGCAAGAAAACCATGAACAGTCTGGGGACTCCGTACATCACGACAATTGTCAACAGACTGGGGATCCTGCCGACCAAAAATTATTGCGAAGGCAGCATTTCAACCATCGAAGAAATATCCGGAGACCGGTTCTTTGAATTAAAAAATGCCAGGGCCGGCTGCTATGCCTGTATGACCCGCTGCGGCGGCATGCGGAAAGTGACCCGGGGGCCTTTTTCCGGCTCACAAATCGATGGTCCGGAATACGAAACCATTTTTGCGTTTGGCCCCCTGCTCGGTCTTACGGATAGGCAGTTTATAATCGACGCCAATGCCCTCTGCGATGCGCTCGGTATGGATACAATCAGCACGGGCGTCTGCATCGCTTTTGCCTGCGAATTATATGGAAAGGGAATCCTGTCCGCCTCGGATACCGGCGGCTTAAAGCTTAAATGGGGCAATAAGAAGGATCTTTTCTACTTAATCGAAAAAACCGGCAAAAGAGAAGGCATCGGAGATTTACTCGCAGAAGGTGTCCGGCGGGCGGCGCAACAAATCGGCGAAGACGCCGCCGGTTGTGCCATGCATATCAAGAGTCTGGAGCTTCCGGGTTACGAACCCAGAGGTGTAAAGGGATATGCGTTGAGCATGGCCACATCCAACATTGGCGGAAGCCATATGTACGGCAGACCTCGAGAGGAGTTCACCGGAAAAGCGGATCCGTTGACCGAGAAGGAAAAAGGAGAACTCATCGCCCGGGTACAAAAGGAACAGGCACTGGAAGACTCTCTGATTGCCTGTACATTCGGCAATACCGGTTTGGATCTAACTATGTATTCAGAAATGCTATTGTCAGCAACGGGGATAGAAGCCTTTGAGAATGCAGATCGTCTATTGAAAATCGGTGAAAGAATTGTTTGTCTCGAAAGATGTTTCAACGTGAGGGAGGGATTCAGGCGCAAAGATGATACACTGCCACAGCGAATGATTTCAGAGCCATTGAGAAATGCCGGATCCACCACCGGCCAGATGGTCAAAGACCTTGATCATCTTTTAGATGAATACTATGCGGCCCTGGGATACAACCAAGATGGAATCCCCACCCCCAATACAATAAGGAATTTAGATCTTGAGTCGCTCGTCAGCGACATTGAAGATCTGATATCTTAAAGAAAGGAGGTAAAGATCACCCAAAACGGAGTCCTATCAACCTACACCCACCAAACTAATAAGGAGGCAACATGAAAATTTACGATGTAGTCCCGGGACTTGAGTTTGACGAAAAAGTCGATCTTGAAAAGTCACCCGCTTGGTTTCTGGATGCCACCCACTCCGTCCCCCCCTGGACTCCCATGTTCGGATGGTTCTGGATTAACTTCTGTCGGCACGGAATGCAATACGGAGCTGAGAAACTAAGCCTGCCCACCGTCAAAGGATGGGACTGGCGATTCAAAGACGGTGGTGGATACCTTACCCTGAATCTTGTCACATCTGAAGAAGAGCGCAAGGAGCGCGAGGCCAAATTCAGAGAAGCCATTCGTCCCTTTATAGATGATTTCGACAATCTCTGGGGGGGATTCGTAGATGAAATGATGGGCATTTACCATCAACTGCGTTCCTGCGATGTTGAAACGGCCAGCAATACGGAACTTCTCCAGAACTTTGAGGATACCATTGTTGCCTGCAGGCGCATGTGGGAAATTCACATGTATATGATGTACGGCGTTTACACCGCCTTTATCCTCTTTGAGAATGTCTGCAAGGATACCCTTGGCATCGATGACACCAATCCCACCTTCCACAAACTTCTGCGAGGTTTTGATAATAAAGTGTTCCAGGTGGACAAAGCCCTTTGGCAGTTCTCCCAGAAAGCCGGTGAAGCGGGCATTGCCGATATTATTCTAAACCAGAAGGCGGACGAAGCCCTCTCGGCGCTGAGGGAAAGTGAGGCCGGCGAGAAATGGCTGGCAGAGCTCCAGGAACTGCTGGATGAAGACGGTTGGCGCATGCAGCGGATGGCGGAGATAAACATGCCCGCCTGGGTAGAGGATCCTACCCCTGCCATTGCCAGTGTGAAATACTTTCTGAAAAAAGGTGGAGAATTTGATCTGGACGAAGAAAGAAAAAACCTGGCCAAGGAACGCGAGGAGACCGCCAAAGAAGTCATCGAAAAGGTTCCCGAAGATCAGAGAAGCTGGTTTCAGGCATTGCTCGGCCTTGCCCAAAGGGCGGGCTCTTTCAGCGAGGAGCACAACCACTACCTGGATCTTTATACCCATGCACTGATGCGAAGATCTTGCCTTGCCATCGGCAAAAAAATGGTCGAAGCAGGTGCAGTCGATGATCCGGAGGACACGTTTTTCCTCATGCCGGATGAAATCCGCGCGGTGGCAATCGTACCGAGTGGCTTCAATTACCGGCCGATAGTGGAGCGCCGGCGACAGGAATGGGAGGGGTGGTGCAAAAGTGAAAATCCGCCGGCCATTCTTAAAGAAGGCTTTACGATGGATGATGCCATGGGGGTGCTCGTACAATCAAACGATCCCATCGCCCTTAAAGTGGTTGTGGGCTCCATGCCGGTTCCCGACCCTGAATTGAAAGCCGATCTTTATGGTATTTGCGGCTCTGCTGGAGTGGCGGAGGGCCCGGCCAGGGTAATTCTGGATGAAGACCAGCTTGACGAAGTCCAGCCCGGAGACATTTTAGTAGCCATATCAACGGCGCCAAGCTGGACACCGGTCTTCGGGCTCCTAAAAGGCGTTGTGGTGGATAGAGGGGCAAGTCTGTCCCATTCAGCCATTGTCAGCCGGGAATATGGTATCCCCTGTGTCATCAATGTGTTCGAGGGGACCAAAAAGATTAAAACCGGCCAGCGCATTCGCGTGGATGGTGACAAAGGAGTCGTATATATTCTGGACAAATAGGTCTATTATTAAAAAAAGAGGGATATGACATGGTAACTCAATACCAGTTTATCCTCGGGTTCGAGGAGTGCGATAAAGACTCCCTTCCCATTGTCGGCGGTAAAAATGCAAACCTGGGGGAAATGGTAGGAGCAGGCCTAAGGGTACCTCCAGGTTTTGCATTAACGAGTAAAGCCTTCCAGTTTTATATGGAAAGCGAACATCTTTGGGAAACCGTCCTGGATGCACTGGCGGATATTGCTGCAGATAAAATAACGGCGGTTGCTGAGGCGGGAAGCTATATCCGGAATGCAATTCTTTCCAGACCAATCCCGGAAGTCATAGAAAGCGAAGTGGTGGCCGCATATAATTCCCTGTGTGACAGGTGCGGTGAGCCGAAGCTTCCCGTGGCGGTTCGATCGAGCGCCACGGCAGAAGATCTTGCGGAAGCGAGTTTTGCGGGTCAGCAGGATACCTTCCTCTGGGTCCGGGGTGCAGCGGAGGTGCTTAAAGCAACGCTTGGTTGCTGGGCAAGCCTTTTTACCGACAGGGCCATCACCTACCGGGCCAGGGTGGGATTTCCTCAGGATGAGGTGCTGATAAGCGTCGGTATCCAAAAAATGGTGAACGCCAAATGCGCCGGTGTGATGTTTACCTTAGACCCCGTGACGGGAAATAGCTCCAAAATCACGATCGACGCAAACTGGGGCTTCGGGGAGAGTATCGTGCAGGGAATGGTCTGCCCGGATAGCTTTACGATCCGAAAAAACCCTTTAGAAATAGAGCAATGTACCGTCGGACAGAAAGACCAATGTGTGGTGCCCCGGGAATGCGGTACAGCGGTTGAGTGTGTCCCGTCCGAACAGCAAGATATTTTGTGCCTCAACGATGAGGAAATTATAGAACTTGCGAAAATGGGCATGCGCATCGAAGGACACTACGGTGCGCCGCAGGATATCGAATGGGCCATCGACAAAGATCTTCCCTTTCCGGAGAATGCCTTCACCACCCAGTCCAGACCCGTAACGGCGGCAGGCAAAAAGAGCTTTGATGATAAACTCGTAAAAGAAGATGAAAAAAACGACACGGATCATATAATTGACCTGATGCTTAAAGGATTTGGCCAATAGCGGCAGTATCTGTGTCGCGGATATTAATCATGTTCTTTTTCGCTCAGGCCCTCAGGGGCATGGGAACTTTTAGTGAATAAGGGATCCCATGCCCCTTTTCATCAGAAGACAGATAAACCCTGAACAGCCGGAGCAAAAATTATGTTCCTCCGACCCGATTGTATCCCCTGTATATTACAGATGACGATTTCTTCTATTAAGAAACTCGCTTTAGACGAGAGTTCAGTCAAAGAATTGTATTCTGAAATTCTGGAAATCCCGGCTTTAAGGGGCCTCTTTTGGGATACCACCAGCGCCGAAGTCATCGAAGATATCTGGCGTAAAATTGTCAAAAGAATGGGCAGCGCTGATATTTTTGATTTTGAAAAATCAAATCAAAATAAAAAAATTATGGCTATGTATCCGGTCTTGAAAGAAATGGTGAATGAATCGAGAGACCCGCTCTATATGGCAGTTAAATTATCCATTCTGGGAAATTCTATGGATCTAATGGTGGCCGATCCCTCTGTGACTGTCGAGAAGTCGATAGCAGACAAGGTAAAATTACCGCTCTCACATGAAAATTATTCGAAGTTCAGAATGCGGTTACAGGCAGCCCGACATCTTTTGATGTTTGGAGACAATGCCGGCGAAATTGTGTTCGATAAATTGCTGATCGAAACCATAAGGCAAACATGTCAGCCGGAGATTACCTTTGTGGTTAGAAGTGTGCCGACCCTTAATGACGCGACCCTTGAGGAAGCTAAAACAGTTGGGATCGACAAAATTGCTACTGTTTTAAAAAACGGTATCGACGGGCCCTTGCCGGGCACCATCTTAAGCAGATGTTCAAATGAAGTGAACGATGCTGTTAACCGATCAGACCTGATCATTTCAAAAGGAGGCGGCAATTTTGATACACTTGATGAAGAGCGAAAACACCTGAACAAAAACATTTCTTTCTTACTGCTTTCAAAATGCGAACCGTATTACAAGCATTTCGGAGTTCCGATTTATCAACCCATTTTAGCCAATTATTATCAAAACAGTACAATTTTTGCTTTTTTTTAAATGAGTATGTATATTAAATCGTCTAATATTAATAAATTTGGTTTACCTAAAATTTTGGCAATCCTAGAATTTTTATACTGAGTCTTAGATTTAGTTCGAAAATAAAAACCGGTATCGTATAATCAAGTCTGATACCGGTCTTAAAATATCGCTTTTTTGGGTCTTAGGTCATGCTATAATATAGATTACCTGTTTATGGATTTAGGGGGCCTCTGTTAAGCAGAAGCCCCATAGTCTTTATGATTTAAACAAACATTGGCAGCCATTAGAAACACCGCCGTACTTCATAACTGTTCAAATTCGCGCTTGTTAAAAAGTGTATACGATCAGCGCGGCTCCGAAAAACTGGCTTTCAGACCCTTCATCCACCACCGGGCTGCTATCATCCGCATCGCCCACCAATTGAGTATAGCTGCCAATACCCCTGGCACTCCAATTTTGGGTAATCATCCAGTTCAATCCTAATTCGATACCGGCATCTTTGATGCCCTCATCGGCATCATATCGGTCCAAGCCGCTGCGCGCTGCGTCCCCAGCACTGACGCCAAAATAGGTTTGCATATAATCCTCGTCGGCATAGGTCGTGAAAGCACCAATTGAAAGCGCCCAGCTGTTGCTGATCATCCAATTGTAGCCGCCTTTCAGCTTGGAATACCACCCATCGTGGGCATCACCCAAGTCGGTCAAAAATTCCAAAGAGACAAACCAGTTATTGATTAAAAAGCCGCCGAAGCCACCCAGCTCGTGGGCATCGCTCACCGTTTTCATATCATCCACAGCATCGTTTTCCACATCACTGCGTTTTGCACGATAATTGTACACCGGCCCCAGATACCACGTCTTTTCGGGAATCAGATTGAATCTGAGATTTGTCCCCAACAATTTTATATACATCCCATGATTAAAATTGACATTGAAATACGGGACCGGAACCGCTTCGTAGTCTTGTGAGCCTTCATAGTCGGGTTTGAATCCGATACCGCCACCGACAGAGACGTCCGCGGCCTGCGCTCCGGGGATTGCCAGCAATAAGGTTAGCAGCACAACCATCAAGCCCATGACCCTGTACTGATTCTTCATCTTTTTCTCCTCCTTTAGTTGGCTTTGGAAAATGCCTATAAGGGAAAGGTCTTCCTTCGAAAATCTGTATCACATAGTAATATAAAATCAATATCTTAATGGACAAGGATCTCGCTATAGAGCTTGCCCGACTTTATTCCATGCAGCAATATTTGGGTTGCGGCATTGGTGCTGCCCTGCTGGAGGCCTGCTTAAACTACGCCCGCAACAACGCATTTAAATCAATCTGGTTGAGCAGTTGGCAGGAAAACCACAGGGGCAATGCATTTTACGCCAAAATGCAGTTTGAAATTTTTGGCGCGAAAGCCTTTGCTATAGGCTCCGATATCCAGGAAGATTACATTTTTGCGAGACCGATACGGTAACGACAATTTGCAGGTAATCCGAAGCGTTTGGTGGATTGCACTACCCCTTATTTAATATTTCAACAATTCCGTCCCGATAGTTTTGACTCTCCGCATTGGCGGCAACCACGTCGATCTCAGACGGCGATGCCGCCCCCAATCCAATTTCAGCAGCCCGGGCAATTTGTTCCTGCTCGAATATCTTTGTATTCATGATCTGGGAGTTGCTCCCCAGAGATTTCAATACGGCCAGACCTACCGCATCAATTGCCACGCGATCGGTGGAAGCCAAAAAGGCATTGCCTTTGGCGCGCGTGCCGGTGGCCGGCCCGCCATCCACAAAAGCGTCAATTCCGTCCAGGACTACCAGATCGGGTTTAAAGGGCGCATTTAGTTCGGCGATCAGTTTGCGCTGGTGAGGCGATCCGTGCAGTTCGCTCATATAGGGATAGCCGTTCCGACTCGTGGGGACCACGCCAACATGCAATTTGAGCGACATGGTAAATACACCGCCGAACTGGTGGGTCTTCAGGCAACAGGTGGAAACCAGGCATTCGGCCTCAAGGATGGGCCGCGCAACCCGGAATCCGTCCTGCCAATGAGATTCTTCAGGCGAGACTTTCACCCAGTCCTTTGGGTCAAGATCATCGAAGTCGATAATTTCAACATCCCGCGCTTCCATGAGTGGCAGGATACCCTTCTGCTCCATGACGGATCGCGTGCGGGGATAACTTCGCTCTCCAAGGCGAATCGACCTGGCCCCCATCTCCCAGACCGTTTCTACCAGGGCAACCAAGGTATCATTGTGGGTTGATCCGGGAGTCGCATCGGCAGTATTGAAATTGGGTTTGATCAACACATCTTTATTTTTCACCGGATTGATATCCAGGGTTTTTATGGATAATGAAACTCCTGATTTGCGATCTTCGGTGCCGACGAACGCCACCCGACTTTTAGAACTTGCCATAACCAGATCCTCCTGCAGCCCGAATAACAACGCGCCGCCAACTGCCCCCGAATACCTTAAGAAATCCCTGCGGCTGATAGTGGCGGCTGGTTTGTTTTTCCTGACTTTTCTACTAGAATTTGAAATCATTTCTACAGGACGTTTTCATTCTTAAGAAAATCGAGAATTGCCTCTGCGGTTTCATCCGGCCTTTCCATCGGAACGAAATGACCGGTATCTTCAAAACACCTCAAAGCCGTTTGCGGAACTTTGGCTTCAAATCTTTTGGCTGCCGAAGCCAGAAAGGTGTCAGATTTTGCACCATACAATACTAAAGCCGGCTTTTGCAACCGAGGGATGTGGCGCCATATATCATGCGGGCAGACGGCAAAACAATTTGACTCCCAGGCAGGATCGCAACATAAGCGGATGGTTCCGTTCCCGATCTTTTCAGTACCATCTTGTATATAGGCAGCAAGGAATCCATCCTGCCAGGTCTGAAACATCGGTTTGGCCTGATAGGCCTCCAGCATGCTTTTTTGATCAGGCCATTCGCCTCTGCGTTTGGCCGCCGTGGCAATAATCGGTGCAAATCTAGCAAGTCCCGTTAATTTGGCCAAGTACCACCACCACATCCACGAGAAAGGTAAAATGGTGGGATCGATGAGAATCAGCGCACGAATCAGCTCCGGCCTTTTGATCGCTAAAAGCAAACTGACAGTCGCCCCGCGGGAATGGCCCATGGCAATTAGGGGTTCCCCTAAATTTTCTACAAAACGCTCTAAATCATCAACAAAGATGTCCCAATTTTTCAGTTCTTGAGGATTGGCAGGTGCTTTGGTACCACCATGCCCCCTGTCATCCATACCCAACATCTTAAGGTAAGGCGTCAGCCTTTCAGCCAGGGGGGTATAGGTACCGGCACATAATCCGGTTGCATGGCAAAAATGGGCCAACGGCCCCTTCCCGCCCCAATCGATAAAGTGAAATTTACCGTCTGCTCCTTTGAAGATACGATCTTTTCGAGACATAAAAATACCGTTAGCCGGTTAGTCCGCCTCCGGCGGATTGAGCCCGTTAAGATCGCAAGAATGCCTGATTTCATCATTTAACCGGGCAACGGGTTAACGGGCAACGGGCACAACCTGTTGTTGGAAAGCACAGCTATTGGGCAAGGTTCCATGATGATGCTTAAGATGATACTTAAAAAGCCTGCTTAAAGGCCCATGAATTTGGCCGCGATATTCTTCATAATCTCGTTAGTCCCCGCAAATATCGACATCACCCGAGTATCCCGCCAGGCCCGGGCAATCTGACAGGTTTCCAGCGTCCCGAAATTTCCGCAAAAATCAAGCGCACGGTCTGCAATTCGTTTCACCATATCTGTGGTCCAGTATTTGGCCATGGAAGTTTCAATGACCACATTTTCGCCTTCTATATGATCCCTGACTAATTTATCAACAAAGGCCCGGCCCAGTTTTACATCAGTCGCCATTTCGATCAGGCCGAATTGGACGGCCTGGGATTTCGATATGGGTTTACCCGAAATCCGGGTATTCTGGCAATACTCCATCGCCCATTCTATGACACGCTCAGCGCCCGCAACCGCCCAGACGGCACAAACCAGACGTTCCTGCTGCAGTTTTTCCATCAGCATTAAAAACCCGTCGCCCTTTTTACCCAGACGATTCGTTTTGGGGATGCGACACTTTGAAAAGAACAGCTCTGCCGTATCCTGGCTCCACAGGCCCATCTTTTTCAAGCGGCGCCCTTTTTCGAATCCCGGTCTTTCGGATTCAACCAGATAAAGGGAAATGGCCTGGTAGGGATCTTCCTCCTCCGGGTCCCGCGCGGCCACCACAACCAGATCGGCAATGATGCCATTGGATATGAACGTCTTGGAACCGTTGAGCACGACTTCATCACCTTCTTCGACCGCCGAAGTTGAAATGCCGGCCAGATCACTGCCGGCACCCGGCTCTGTCATGGCCACCGCCGTGACAATATCCCCGGAGACACAGCCGGGCAGATATTTCTTTTTAAGGGCAGCCGAGGCATAAGACGTAATATAGGGAACCACGATATCACTGTGCAGGGGCGCTATCAGACCATTTTGGCCGGTTCGGGTCAGCTCTTCGATGATAATCACTGAGTAGAGAAAATCCCCGCCAAGACCTCCATAGTCGGAAGAGACTTCCGTACAAAGAAACCCGGCCTTACCCATTTTTTCCCATGCCGTTTTCGGAACGATACCGGCTTTCTCCCATTCATCCGCATAGGGCGTCACTTCCTTTTCCAGAAAATGGCGCAGCCGTTGCCGGAATTTACGATGGTCCTCGGTGTATTCCAAAATTTCCATCTATAAAGCTCACTTTGTTCGCGCGTTAGGAGCACTTCCTTTTAAGAGCGCTCCGCTTAAAGAGCGTCCTACTCAGGTAGGACTTTAGTCTTATGCTGTCTGCCTCAAACCTAGAGTTGCGAAGGAACGCTCCTCAAGGCTCAAAGAGCCGCTCGTAGAGGCCCCCTGTGGGCCGCTCGATTATTATTTATATTTGCCGATTATGGAAATACTGCACACATTCATGGCCGGAAAGCCGCCCAGATTATGAGTCAGTCCATACCGGGGATTTTCCAGCTGACGTTCGCCAGCCCGGCCATGAAACTGCAGATAAAGCTCATACAGCATTCTAAGCCCGGATGCCCCGATGGGATGGCCAAAACACTTCAGA
This sequence comes from Desulfobacterales bacterium, assembly GCA_050122435.1. Classification (GTDB taxonomy): domain Bacteria; phylum Desulfobacterota; class Desulfobacteria; order Desulfobacterales; family JAHEIW01; genus JAHEIW01. Next base: position 2,602 of record JASFIX010000002.1, on the reverse strand, counting down.
CCGCCGTCCACCTGGCAGGGAATCGTCCCGTCCCGGTCGTAAAACCCGTCCATAACATCTTTATAAGCCTGTCCTCTTTCTGAAATATGAAGGTCTTCCATCGTCACCAGCTCGGTAATCGAAAAACAATCATGGACCTCCATCATGTCGATGTCTTCCCGCGGATTGGTGATGCCGGCCTCCTTGTAGGCCTGAGTGCTGCATTTGCTTGTGGTGATAAAATGATCGCCGTCCCAGTCATTGTAACCCATCTCCTCACCGCTGCTCAATGCCAGCTGAAGTCCTTTGACGGTGACAAAATCTTTTTTGCCAAGCTTTTTGGCCATTTCAGGCGTCGTCACGATTGCACAGGCAGCACCATCGCTGACACCGCAGCAGTCAAACAAACCCAGCGGGTGGGCGATAATCGGAGCTGCCATCACCTGCTCTTCGGTCACCGCTTTGCGCAGGTGGGCTTTGGGATTCAGGGCGCCATTGGCATGGCTTTTGGCAGAAACATGTGCCATGGCGCGTTTAAGATCCTGGTCGGGCACCTTATATTTGGCGGCATAGGCGCTGGCCAGCTGGGCAAACGCACCGGGGGCCGTCATGTTCGGAAACCACTGCCAGACAAGGCTTCCGGAATCCGATCCCGTGAAGCTGGGCAGACCACCATAACCGGTATCTTTGAGTTTCTCTACGCCCAGGGCCAGGCAAATATCGTAGGCACCGGAGGCCACCGCATAACAGGCGCCGCGAAAAGCTTCTGTTCCGGTGGCGCAAAAATTTTCAACCCGGGTGACCGGAATCATGGGAAGGCGAAGCGTCAACGACATGGGCAGCGCACTTTTACCGACATTGATACCTTCTAAGCAGGTGCCCAGCCAGGCAGCACCGATTTCATTCTTGTCAATTCCGGCATCTTCCAGGCATTCTTGAAAGGCCTCGACCATTAATTCTTCAGCGCCCATATCCCAGCGTTCACCAAAGCGGGTACATCCCATTCCGATGATGGCAACCTTATCTTTTATTCCGGTAGACATAATTCCACTCCTATTAATTTGTCATATAAAATCTCGCCATTTTACCGGAGTGTTGGAGTATTGGAGTACTGGAGTAATGTAAGACAAAAAGAAACGAGAGATGCACTCAAAGCTTCTATCCAATACTCCAACACTCCATTACTCCAACACTCCAGTTGATTTAAGTATTTATAAACTACAAAACCATTGCTGGTTTATTTTTGCCCAAAACTGAACAGTTTCTCCAACAACTGCGATTTCATGATGTCGCCTTCGATTTTCAGCTTACCGGAAGTGTAAGCCTGCATCGCCGGCAAGGTGCCTTCCATCATCGCCAGAAAATCGGCATCCGCCATCTTCAGCGTGCACACCGGTTTGGAGTGAACGCCGGCTTCAATCGTGCAGGTTTTATCTTTGATGACACTATGCCAGTCGCCGCCGCCCGGCCCGGATATATTAAACTGAAATACGACATCGACACCGGCGGCTGCATCAGCCTTAAAGGTTTTAGACATATTTTCAAAGATAGCGGCAACGCTGCCGGCTTCTGCCGTGGCGGTATCTTCTTTATCCGGCTCGGTGCGGGGCGGTGCTATCAGCGCAAATATGGCGCTATTGGCTTCTTTAAACTCCTGCGCCCCTTCAATGGCGTTTATTTTTCCCCAGTTCTCGTGGATCATCTCGGGGGTCGGCGGATTGTCCCGATCCCCCAGTTGAACCGCAGATCCGGTTAAGACCGCCGCGCGGTTATAATAACCCATACCGCAATTAAAGATACTGCCGCTTTCCTGACAGTCTTCACTGCAAAGAACCAGCACCAGGGGTACGACAAATTCCGGTTTTGATTTTTCCAACAGATCCGGCGGCATCACATCTTCGGTCAGTCGCGAAGCGGCAATAGGCGCAATGGTATTGACATGGATGTTATACTTCATGGATTCCAATTTCAGCGTGTTCATCAATCCCACCAGGGCCGTTTTGGCGGCGGAATAATTGGTTTGCCCGAAATTGCCGTATAAACCCGCAGCCGAGGTGGTCATTACGATCCGTCCGTAACCATTTTCCTTCATGGCGGCCACTGCCGGCCGGGTGACAAAATATGCGCCGTTGAGATGAACATCTAAAACGGCCTGCCAATTTTCGGACGCCATTTTTAAAAAGGTTTTATCTCGTAGGATGCCGGCATTGTTAATCAGGATATCCACCCGGCCGAAGACCTCCAAGGCGGCCTTAACGATATTCTCACCGCCTTCGACTGTGGCGACATTATCGTAGTTGGCCACGGCTTCGCCGCCCGCGCGTTTGATCTCCTCAACCACCTGATCGGCCGGGCTTTTGGATCCTTTACCGGTGCCGTCGCGCGCACCTCCCAGGTCGTTGACCACCACCTTTGCCCCGCTGCGGGCCAGGGCCAGCGCATATGCCCGCCCCAGACCTGCTCCGGCACCGGTGACAATCGCCACGCGATCATCGAAGCGTATCCCGCCGCCTTTTTCAGCGGCAGCGGGCAGCGGAACGGCCTTCCAGAAATAGTTCACAAAGCCGCGCTCTTTGTCCACGCCCTTGCGTTTGAAGGCCATTTGTACCGGCAGCCCTACCTT
>JASFIX010000001.1:0-42185 GCA_050122435.1 Desulfobacterales bacterium | reverse complement strand
GGTTGAACGCCAGATGTATTTTTTAGCCGTTAAGCAAAATACCCAAAAAGGAAAATTGAAAGCATGCTGGCAGGTTAAAAAATGCAGCCCGGAACAAAAAAGCCAATGCCCGGCCTGGGAGTTCGGGGCGGGTGAGCTTTGCTGGTTTATTAATGGAACCATTTGTGACGGTACGGCTCAAAAAAACTGGAAAGAAAAAATGAAGATATGCAAAACCTGTGAAGTATTTGGGCCCCTGATCGGATAAGCTTCCTGCAGAAAACCATAAATCCTTTCACCGAAAATCAATTCAACCGGGCAGGCTGACCTTCAGCACACCTGAAAATTCCAGCTTTAAAAATAGGATCTGAGAAATGAGTGACCACTATAAATTTGAAACACAGTGTCTGCATGCCGGCCAACAACCCGATCCGGCTACCACCGCCAGAGGGGTGCCGGTGCATCGAACTTCCTCTTACGTATTCCACAGCACCGAACATGCCGCCAATCTTTTTGCACTCAAGGAACTGGGAAATATATACACCCGAATAATGAATCCCACCCAGGATATACTCGAGCAGCGGGTTGCTGCCTTGGAAGGCGGTGCAGCTGCCCTGGCCTTATCTTCCGGAACATCGGCAGTCTATTATACGATTATCAATATCTGTGAGGCCGGGGATGAAATTGTATCGGCCACCAATCTATATGGCGGCACCTATACCATGTTTGATTGTATTCTTCCGCAATTCGGCATCCGGGCAAACTTTGCAGATGCCCGAGATCCGGACAGTTTTGCCAAAGCGATCACCGAAAAAACCCGGGCCCTGTATATCGAGACCATCGGCAACCCGGCGCTCGATTTTACGGACATCAGCGCAGTCGCTGAAATTGCGCACAGCCACAATTTGCCGTTAATTGCCGATGCCACCTTTACCACACCCTATTTATTGAAGAGTATTGAATATGGTGCCGACATCGTAGTGAACTCTCTCACCAAGTGGATGGGGGGACACGGCACCGGTATCGGCGGCATCGTGGTTGATTCGGGAAAATTTAACTGGCAGGATCCAAAATTCAAACTCTTCAACGAGCCTGATCCTAGCTATCACGACATCCGTTACGCCCATGATCTGGGCGACATGAATCCCATCGCCTTTGCGCTTCGAATGCGACTGGTACCTCTGCGCAACTTGGGCGCATGCATTTCCCCGGACAATGCCTGGATGTTTTTGCAGGGATTGGAGACCCTGCCACTGCGGATGCAGCGACATTGTGATAATGCGATCGAAGTTGCCCGTTTTTTGAAAGAGCACCCGCAAGTAGAGTGGATACGCTATCCTGGATTGCCGGATGATCCAACTTACCCGGTTGCCAGCAAATACCTTAAAAACGGATTTGGCGGCATGGTTGTCTTCGGAATAAAAGGCGGCCTTGATGCCGGCCAAAAATTCGTGGACAATCTAAAGCTGTTTTCCCTCCTGGCCAATGTGGGAGATGCCAAAAGCCTTGTTATTCACCCTGCAAGTACAACCCATTCCCAGTTAACCGAGGAACAGCAAAAAGCCGGAGGGTTGACTCCGGATCTGGTACGCCTGTCTATCGGGCTCGAAAATATCGATGATATCAAGCAGGATTTAGAACAGGCATTTACCCAAACCTGATTTTTATTGCCCTGGTCAAAAAAACTAAGTAACAAAACGATTCATCACGAAAGCACGAAAAAACTGAAACACGAAAGAAAAAATTAAGCTTTTCGTGCTTTTGAAATTTCGTGTTTTCGTGGTTATGTTCAATTTAAACGGCTTTTCGATTATGAGTGAATATATCGAACACGATCAAGAAGGTATATCCGTAGGTATTGTGGAGAAGCAATTCTTCACTTTTGCCGAGCCGCCCGATGAAATGGTACTGGAAAACGGCGCCAAACTCGGACCGGTAACCCTTGCCTATGAAACCTACGGCGAATTAAATGCAGACAAGAGCAATGTCGTTTTGATTCTGCATGCCCTTTCCGGAGATTCTCACGCCGCCGGCTATTATAATGAAGAAGATGAAAAGCCCGGCTGGTGGGATATTATGGTGGGACCGGGTAAGGGAATTGATACCAATAAATACTTTGTAATTTGCTCCAATATAATCGGCAGCTGTATGGGTTCTACCGGGCCCTGCAGCACCAACCCGAAAAACGTTCAGCCTTATGCGCTTGACTTTCCGGTGGTCACCATCGGAGACATGGTTGCAGCTCAAAAAAAGCTGATAGATCATCTGGGGATCAAAAAAATTTTGTGTGTGGTGGGCGGCTCTATCGGCGGTATGCAGGTGCTGGAGTGGACAGTAAGGTATCCGGATATGGTGATTTCAGCCATTCCGCTGGCCACGACCACCAAACACTCGGCCCTGGCCATTGCTTTTAACGAGGTGGCCAGACAGGCGATCATGGCCGACCCCAACTGGAACAACGGCAACTACTATTACGGGCCCAAACCGAATCTGGGGCTGGCGGTGGCCCGCATGATCGGCCATATTACCTATTTATCGGATGAATCCATGCGTCTCAAGTTCGGGCGGCGTTTGCAGGACAAAAGCGATTTTTCATTTAACTTCGATGCAGATTTCCAGGTGGAAAGTTATCTTCGTTATCAGGGTAAAAAATTTGTGGATCGCTTCGATGCCAACTCCTTTCTCTACATCACCAAGGCCGGCGACTATTATGACATGGGAAATCAATATGGTGGCGGTTCAGCCGTAAAAGCTTTTTCTAAGGCCAGTGCCAAATTTCTGGTAGTGTCCTTTACTTCCGACTGGCTGTACCCGACCTACCAATCCAAAGCCATGGTCAAAGCCATGAAGAAAAACGGATTGGATGTGAGCTTCTGTGAAATCGAAGCTGAGTGGGGCCACGATGCCTTTTTAATTCCCAACGCCCGATTGACAACTTTGATCAAAGGATTTTTAGAGCGTGTCTGCCGTGAAAACACAAAATAACAGCATGCGCTATGATCTTCAGATTATCGCTAGATGGATCGACCCGGGATCCCATGTTCTCGATCTTGGCTGCGGCAACGGTGAACTGTTGCGACATTTAATGAATAAAAAAAAGGTGACCGGTTCGGGCATCGAGCTGGAAGAAGAAAAGGTGGCCACATGCATCGAAAAAGGATTAACGGTTCTGCAGGGTGACATCAATGAGGAAGTCCCTGATTATCCGGATCAAACTTTTGATTATGTCATTTTGAGTCAGACGTTGCAGCAGGTCTATGAACCGGATACACTTATTCGCGCAATAATGCGCATTGGCAAAAAGGGAATTGTCAGTTTTCCGAATTTCAGTCATTGGGCCTGTCGGATGCAGCTGCTGTATTCCGGATATGCGCCGGTCACCAAACAATTGCCCTATCAATGGTACAACACGCCCAATATCCGGGTGATTACCATCAAGGATTTTCGAAAATTCATTCACGATGTTGGTTTGAAAATTCTAAATGAAGTTGCCATTAATACCCATTCACAAGACAGATACGGTAAGATTATCAAGTTTTTGCCCAATATCAGGGCAACTTATGGCATTTTTATGATTGGCAATTTTTAATAAGCAACTATTTTTGTTTTCCAATTTCTTTTTTTTTAATGATCTTTAAATTTTAAAATTCAAGATTATTATTAAAAAGGTACACTTTTGAATAAAAAGTGCTATGAAATCTGATAATAAAGGGTGCAAATAAATATGAAAATCGTGTCCATTGCAACCAGCAAGAAAAAGGGAACCCAGAAAATGACGGTTGATGAAGCCTTTTTAAAAAAGGAGCATGGTCTCGAGGGCGATGCCCATGCCGGCAACTGGCATCGACAGGTCAGTTTTCTGGCTTCCGAAGAAATAGATAAAGCCCGTGAAAAAGGCTTTGAGGTAACTTTCGGCGATTTTGCCGAAAACATCGCCACCACCGGCGTTGACTGGAAAAACATTCCGGTGGGCAGCCGGATACGGTTGGGCCAAAACGCCCTGGTTGAAATTACCCAGATCGGCAAAGAGTGCCACAACCGCTGTGCCATTTATTACAAAGCCGGCGATTGTATAATGCCGCGGGAAGGTGTCTTCGCACGGGTGCTGGAGGAGGGAAAAATTCGATGCGGTGATTCGATCAGCATCGAGAAAAACGGCAGGGATTAATCCCCATCCAAATCAAACACGCAAACGAGCACATACGGTTTTTTGCCCCGCACATCCCCCTGATAGATATTTTCCAATCGCGCCTTTCCATACGGATTTCATTTTTACCGGGAGGATTCTTGGCATGCTCATAAGTACAACGGTTTTCTTGAAGTTTCTCGGCAAAGAATTAATCAGCCCGATCACCTATCTGGTCGCTTTTTTGATCGGTGCCAGCATCAATGTCTTTCAGGGCAACAGTATCTTTTTTTCGGCAGTTCCCTATGTCGTGCCTCTCTTCGTTCAGGGATTCGCTAAAGCCTGGCTAAAATTTAAAACCAAAGATATTGGGCTTCTCTGTCAGTTACCGGCCGAACGCAAAGATCCGGCCTTCGTAATGGACCGGCAGGGCCGGATTGTTGCCTCCGAGGGTAATACAAAACATTTCTTGAAAGAGCATAACGTTCAAAAGATAGATGAATTATTTAACGGCCAGGAAGTAAAAACCATCCTTGCCAGTGCCGAGGGTCCATCGGATGATTCCTCGCTGGAACCCCTCGAATTGTATTCGCAAATTCCCGATAAATGGTATCAGGTTAAAACCAGGGTCGGTGCCGACGATCATATTTTAGTCTGGCTGGATGAAATATCATCGCGCAAAGCCAGGGACGTTAGTTTGTCGTCAATTCGGCGATTCAGCCGTGAAGTTATTAACGCCATAAATGAGCTTGCGGTTAACAATGATATATACGATAGACTGGCTTTGCTCATATTAAGGGAAGGCTATCAGGGGGTTTTCATTACCAGAGAAGATCAAGAAGGAAACCTTTCCGGTTATGTATTTAAGGGCAAACCCGATGGTCTGATAAAATCCAAACTGATACAGGTCCCTGAAAATTCTTCGGCACCGATCTGGGCATCCCGAAAAGCCGAATGCGATATTAATGGCTGTGTGGCAACGGCCACCAAACCACGATCCATGCCTCAGGCCGAGTTTGAAAACAAGCATTCGTTTAATGAAAACGTTAAGGCCTTTTTAGGCTTTGCCATCACCAACTACATCAATTACGCTGAAGGTGATGTATCGATCATTGCCTTTAACAAACAAGACGGCATCAAAAGCATCGATTCCGATGTCATTAATACCGTTGTCAATACCGCTAGATCCGTTACCCATCTAATCGATCTGGCCATCGGTAACAACCGTATGCTCAGCGCCTTGGAAGTTGCTGAAGAGGTTCAGCAAAACCTGCTTCCTAAAAAAGTGCCGACCATAAACGGTCTCGATATCGCCGCCAAAAGTGTCTATTGCAACAAAACGGGCGGTGATTTTTATGATTTCCTCAATGTTTCGCCACCGTCCGAGGGCAAACTCAATGTTCTTGTCGGTGATGTTTCCGGTCACGGTATCGCTGCCGGTCTTTTAATGACCACGGCCCGGGCGCTGATTCGCAGCCGCTCGGCCCAGCCGGGAACACTCGCTCAAATTATCACAGACGTCAACCGGGACCTTACGTTGGATATCTATGATACCGGCCGGTTCGCCACTCTCATTTATCTGATGGTCGACGCCCAAAAACATCGGCTGAAATGGGTACGCGCCGGTCATGATGCCGCACTTCTTTATGACCCAACCAGCGACCGGTTTGAAGAACTTTACGGTTCCGGTCTGGCGCTGGGCTGGGATGAAAACTACCAGTATGAAGAAAACGTACACACCGATTTTACCGCGGGTCAAATCATTTTTCTGGGAACAGATGGAATCTGGGAGACATTCGACAAAAACGGTAATCCGTTCGGCAAGGAACCGATAAAAGACATTATCCGTCAAAAGGCCGCCGCAAGCGCCGATGAAATAATGAATGAAATTTTGACTGCGTTAAGGCTCTTCCGGCAGGGTAAGGAGCCCGAGGACGATGTGACCCTGGTCGTCATCAAGATCGTGGAGGATTGATGAAATTGTCCAGCACGAAATTCGCGATCTGAAAAACCGGATGGCACAATGTCACCGGGACTTCAAATAGCTAGCGGAAGGTTCAAGGGTTCAATGTTCAAAGGTTCAGAGGTTGGTTAACAGAAGACAGATGAAAATTTGAAACAGGACAGCCCGCCGCGACTGCCTTACCTTGAACCTTTGAACCCAGAACCCGGAACCTTGTAAAATAAGCCATTTACGTATATTAAATCCCCGTTAGCAAAAACCACCAAAGATGCAAAGATAAGCCGACCTTATGAAAACATTCATCAGTTTTGAAGAAGCGCTTGACCTGACACTGGCCAATGTCGCAGAAGGCGAAGCCGAAGTACTTCCGCTAGATCAACTGACCGGCAAAATACTTGCCGAAGATATTGTCGCCAGGGTTGACGCCCCATCTATTACCTCGTCTCGTAAAGACGGATATGCAGTAATTTCGTCGGATCTGACCAACGCCACTGAAGAAAATCCCGTGGAATTGCAAGTGGTGGGAGGCCTCGCAGCCGGGGATGTGTCAAATCTGCAAATTGCCAGCGGACAGGCGGTTCGCGTCACCACCGGTGCCCCATTACCCGAAGGTGCCGATGCCGTCCTTTCCGAAGAATTCTGCGAACCGTCCACAAACGCGATCATAGCACACCATATTGCTGAAGAAGGCCGCAATATTTTGGAGCGCGCCAGCGACATCCGCCGGGCAGAAACGGTCGTCACCAAGGGTGAAAAACTGTCTCCTGCATTAATCGGATTGATCGCTTCAGCCGGTCTGCAGTGTGCCGCTGTCCATAAAGTGCCGAAAGTGGCGGTCATTGCCAGCGGTGATGAAGTGGTTGCTCCCGGAAAACCGTTGACCGAAGGAAAACTGTATGCCAGTAATATGGTCGAGATTTGTTCCTGGTTAACGTTTTTCGGCATACCATATTCAGCCGTTCTTGTGGGCGACAGCCAGCGGGAAATTCAATCCGCCATCACAACCCAGCTTGCCGATGCAGATGCCTTTGTGACCAGCGGCGGGGCCTGGGGCAGTGAACGCGATCTGGTTTTAAAAGTAGTCGCAAAACTGGACTGGCAAGGGCTTTATCGCCGGGTCAGAATGGGCCCCGGAAAACCGGTGGGGTTTGGCCTTTTAGAACAAAAGCCGTTTTTCATTTTACCGGGTGGGCCACCATCCAACGAGATGGCTTTTTTGCAACTGGCACTTCCGGCAATCATGAAAATGAAAGGGGAAAGCGACTTTTCTTTTCCAGTGGTACGCGCCCAGTTGGCCGAAACCGTTCGCGGCCATAAGGACTGGACCCAGTTTATTCATGCTCGTCTTGAAAAAGAAAAAAATCAGCTCATTGTCAAACCAGCCAAACTCAAAAGCCGACTCGCTTCCATGGCTCGCAAAGATGCGTTGATTATCATCCCTGAGGGCTGGGAAGAATGGATCGCCGGTGAAATCATAGAAATTCAACTGTTAAATACGGACCTTAATTACCGCTAATTCTTCAACAAAAATATGTTCGCCCTTTACATAATTAACCAACTATAATTATCGAAATTGGCCCACAGCCTATCTACAGGAGGATGCATGATTCGAAGCTTAATCGTAATTCTGGCAGCAGCATTTTTGAGTTTCAGTTGTGCGACGGATCCCGGACCGAAACCTATCTTTCAAGACGACACACGGGTCGGCATTTTGAACAGCCTGGAACCATACCTGACCCATCGACATATTACCATAGACCGGATAAATAGTTTTACCAAACAAATTAAAGTGGATTGGGTTTTGCCGGCCTATGTGGACACCCAATTAATGGATTCTTTAAAAAAGGATAAGCGCTTTGTGGTTGTTCCTATTCGGTCCCCGCAAATTCTGGAACGCCAGAAGCAGCTTGCGGATCAAATCAATGCTGCCGCAACCCGCAGAAGGGTATCACAGGGTCTGGTCGATCTTATAGAGGACCTGGCAAAGACGCATGATCTGGATGTCATCATTATGGTGCAGAGCTTTAGAGGCGAAAGCCCTTGGAGAATACATGATGATATAATTATGCTCGAGGGTTATGGGCTTTTTACAAGGAGGACCTTGCTTGGTTCGGTCGGCGTCAGAAATAGCTGGGTGCATCCGTACGCCCAGATCCGGCTTGTCGTTTTCCAGACCCAGCCGATCATCAGAATTGGCACAGGCCTTCCCAGACTGACCAGAGCAAGAATGGATAACTTCAATTGGCCGGCGGACATAAATAATATTCCACAAACCGAACTCGATAAGATACGCCCCAGAATCCAGGCATACGCTGATCAGGCAGTCAATAACGCCTTGCAGGATGCCCATATGATTATGGTTCCTTCGGAATAACTTTTTTGCGGCCCTATCGCGCCCGAAGGGCATCCAAAAAACCTGGCCTGGCGTCTGATAAAAAGAGCGGATTGATGAAAGACCGACGTACCCATATCATCACTGAACTCCAAAAAAATATGGAGGATTCCATTGTGTTTTTCCGATCTTTATCGCCGGATGAACTTGGCACTCAGGTTTATCAGGATGGGGCCAAATGGACGGTTCAGCAGGTGCTGGCCCATTTTGTTACCATTGAGCGAACAATGCAATGGTTATTTAAAGATATCTTAGCCGGCGGCCCGGGCTCACCGGAAGATTTTGATGTTGAGCGTTTTAACCGCAGCCAACCTAAAAAGTTGGACGGACTGAACATTGACGAACTCATCGCGCAATTTAAATCGGTCCGTAAAGATACGATCTCAATCGTTAATACCATGTCGGATGCGGACTTTGATCGTGAAGGGCGGCATGCGTTTCATGGACACGGTAAGTTGGAACGCTTTATTCGCTGGACTTACGAGCATGTTCATCTTCATATGGATGATATTCACAATACAATTCTGATGAAATAAAAAGTGAAAGAAAAAAACGGTGAACATCCCCTGGGAGACGCCGGACAGCTGGCCATGTTCGGTTTGTTTATAATTATATGGATCCTGGATTCATTTATCCTGCAGCGTTCCACATTTTTGGCGGATCGCATCCCGCTGATAATTCGATTGATTATCCTGGGTGCGGCCTTGGCCGCCAGCTTTTATTTTTTCAAATCCGGTCATGTGGTTGTCAGCGGTGAACAACGCCCTACGACGGTGGTATCCGCAGGTGCTTTCCGATATGTGCGACACCCACTGTATCTGGGCAGTATCCTAATTTACTTTGGCTTTACGGTTTCCACGGCCTCCTTGTTCTGCCTTGGACTGCTGGTGGTCATCTTTGTGTTTTACAATTATATCGCCAGCTACGAAGAAAAGTTGCTGGAAGTAAAATTTGGTGAGACCTATGTGGCCTATCAGAAAAGCACCGGCAAGTGGGTGCCACACCTGGGCAAGAGAGGTTAACAATGATCCTAAATGACAATCTGTTCAATTTGTTTAAGGATAAAGCCGAAAAAATACGGGTGGATCTCCTGTGCCTGGGCCTGGGGTATACTGCTGTGGTTACTTCTGAAGGTGGAATGGGGATTGCCTATACCTATTTTGAAGATAAAAAATCCTGTATGCTGTTAAACGAAGCCGCAGATTATGAAGGCCAATCGGCAGTTGCGCTATTGGAAAAAATAAAAAGCGACCAACCGATTGAAAGAAGCATGGCACTGGCCCTGGTCAATGCGCTGAATTATCAAGATGCGCTGCAGTTGCCGGAAGATGAAGATAATGAAATCATGTTCGAACAGTTTAAAATCACAAAGGGAGCCAAAGTCGCGATGGTTGGCTACTTTGGCCCCCTGGTCAAGCGTTTTGAGCAAAGAGAAGCGGTTCTGGATATACTGGATCAATCTCGCGGACTAGGCCGGAAAGCGGATTTTTATAAAAACCTGAAAAATTGGGCCGATGTGCTGTTTCTGACATCAACCTCGATTTTAAATAACAGCACCGAAGAAATACTGGCAAACGTTCATGCGAAAGTAAAAACCTTGATGCTGGGCCCCAGTACGCCGATGGTTGCAAAAGCCTTTGATCACCTTCCCGTGCATATGCTCGCCGGTACGGTTCCCCTCGATAAGGATAGACTGCTGAAGGCCATCCGGCACGGTATGGGCACTCCCGTGCTCCATAAGTTTAGCCGCAAATCTTATTTAACATTAAATCCCCAGCGCAGCATCAGAAGATGAAAACCGAGAGAAAACCGAATACGCAAATGGAAAAAATCGAACCTGAAAATACAGCAAGATCGGTTGTGGACGCCTGTTCGGATTGCGATGTCTGTCGATTCCTCATGGATTCAGACTGCCTGATGTTTCCGGAGTTGTACCGATTGTATGACAAGGAGATCGAAACGGGTAAAAAAATTAGCTCTGATGAGCTTCGAAAGCTGGTTGATCTGTGTAACTTCTGCGCCCTGTGCCCGTGTCCGAACATCCGAGCGGACATCATCAAAGCCAAAACGCAATTCATCGAAAGGGACGGCTTAAAATTCGGCGTACGCACTTTAGAAGATGTCGAACGCGTTGGAAAATTGTGCGGAATGTTTCCACAGCTGACTAACTTTCTTTTCAAGCATAAGCTAAGCGGCGAACTCTTTAAATCGGCCACCGGAATTCACCCAGAGCGCCGGATTCCTGAATTCCCTCAAGAAAATTTTCCTCAATGGGCTAAAAAGCATCGTTTGAATACTCAACCCAAGAAGCACCCCAACCGCAAAATAGCCTATTTTGCGGGCTGCACGGCAAATTATCTTTTCCCGGATGTGCCAAAGGCCGTGGTTGATGTCTTTCGACACAATGGATTCGAAGTCTACTACCCGGAACAAAAATGCTGCGGTATGCCGACCTTTCTGGAGGGCGACCGAAAATTGACAATGGAATTTGTTCGTTTCAATCTGGAGCACCTGGCCGAGGCGGTGGATAGCGGCTATGACATCGTCTGCTCCTGCCCGACATGCGGGTTTATGTTGAGAAATATGTTAAAGGAAGGCGCTTATTTTTCCCCTGAATATCAGGCGTCCGTGGGGGCGGATGAAGCCTATATCAAAATACCGCGTGGAAAGGCAGCCAATAACCCCGGGGACCGGGAGTTCGATCTCGTCAAAAAGGGCATGTATGAAAAAATTCTCAAAGACGACGGTTATTTTTCAACTTTGAGCCCGCTCAAACGCATATCGGTGGCGGAACATACATATGATCTGGGAGATTTTTTAGCCAATCTTCTAATATCAGGCGAGCTCAAGACAACATTTGGCACGGTATCGAACCAAATGGTCTATTACCCTCCCTGCCACTTAAGAGAGCAGAACATCGGGAGACCGTATCTCGATCTGCTGAAAATAATCCCTGATATCAGCCTGGAGCCCATCAACGGAAATCTTTTTTGCTGTGGTATGGCCGGCATTATGGGGTTTAAAAAAGAATTTCACCAGGCGTCGATTCACCTGGGGGGCAGGTTGATGCAGAAAATAAAGGCGCTCAACCCTGAAAATATCGTAACCGATTGTCTGAGCTGCCGCCTGCAGTTTACCCAGCTCACGCCTCACAAAGTCATTCACCCGATTGAGGTGTTGAGTCAGGCCTACTCCGGTTTCCAACCTCCAAAAGAAATGCTTCAATCCGGACAGAGCAAATAAGGAATGCTCTCATATCGTTCCTGAATCACAAATTGTTCAATGTCCCATGAGCCAGCCTGTTAATTTTCCATATTTTTATTGACATTACCTACCACTATGTGGCATCTATCTATAATCCAACAATCGCCTCTGATAAGTTTGATCCTGCGCAGATTGCCCTTCATTCTAAAAGTTCGTTCTTCAGTGAGGCCGCTTATGGATTCCATCGAGCATCAATTCAAATTTAGAATTAGCTTTTTGATATCATGCCTGGCCGTTTCCGCCGGCCTGTTTTTTCTGTATGCCTGCGGCGGTGAAACCGATGCCCGGGTGGTGGATTTTTCCAAAACCGTAGTTATCGAGCAGCCGGGAAAACAGACGCTTGAAAACCCTCCTTTCAGGATGGCCGTCGCTGCCATGATCTCTCCAAAAGACACGTTTGTTTATTATAGACAGCTTTTAGATTATATCGGGCATCGTCTTGGTAGAGAGGTTCAGTTTATTCAACGTAAAACCTATGCTGAAATTAATGAATTACTGGGTAAGGGTCAGATTGATTTGGCCTTTATCTGCTCGGGGCCTTATGTCGTCGGCAAGGAAAAGTACGGATTTGAGTTGCTGGCAACTCCCGAGGTTCAGAATAGCCATTTTTACCAATCTTATTTGATTGTCAACAAGACCAGCCGCTTTCGAAATCTGAATGACCTCAGGGGGCAGGTTTTTGCATTTACCGATCCGGATTCCAATACCGGCAAACTGGTGCCCACTTATTGGCTCAGCCAGATGGGAGAGCGGCCCGAGACATTTTTTAACAAAACCATTTACACTTACAGCCATGATAACTCTATTCTGGCCGTGGCCAAATCCCTGGTGGACGGGGCCGCAATCGACAGCCTGATATGGGACTATTACCACCGCAAAAATCCGATTTTCACTTCCAAAACCCGCATCATTCGCAAATCAGAACCCTACGGCATTCCGCCCATTGTCGCATCACCTTTTCTAGCATCCGAGTTAAAACATCGTATTCGCCGGGTACTTTTTACGATGCACAGCGACCCCAGGGGACAAGAGATTCTGGAGGAATTAATGATCGATCGTTTCACTCCAACGCAGGATGCCTGGTACGACAGTATCCGTAATATAGAACTAAAAATTGCTTCGCTGGAGGAATAATCGAATGCGACTTCAAAGTTTGAAAAGCAAACTACTTCTGGCGGTATCATTATTGGTTATCGGCAGCGGGTTGCTGATCTCGATACTGGTGACCCAGCGCTACAGCAGTAGCCTTTTCCAGTCCCTGGCTGCACAGGCTGAAAATCTGGCCCAATCCGTCGAACTCGATGCCACCGATAAAATTCTGACCAACGATCTAGTGGCGCTCCAGAAAATGCTGGATTATAAGATGCGCAGCAATCCCATGGTCGCCTATCTTTTTATCATAAGAGACAACCATGTTTTGGCACACACGTTTTCCGCGGGAATTCCGTTGGAACTGCTTGATGCCAATCATGCGGTCCTGGAGCATTACGGCAATCAACAGGAAATCGTATCAACCGAAGGGGAACATTATCTCGATATTTCCTGGCCAATATTTTCAGGCAAGGCCGGGCTGTTGCGCCTTGGTGTTTCCGAAAAGCCCTATCGCGATCAGGTTGCCCAATTGTGGTTGCAGATGAGCGTGCTTACGCTTGCCATCCTTCTTCTGGCTCTGGGAGGAAGCCTGCTGTTTATAAAGCGCATAACCGGCCCCCTGGCGGTGCTGGCCAAAGCAGCCGAAAAGATCGATGAAGGCAATCTCGATGTTAAGGTTGATGTGATGAGCAATGATGAAGTCGGCAAATTGACCGCTGCTTTCAATAACATGGTTGCCGGTATCAAAGATTACACCCATCGGCTCAAAGAAAAAACCATGGAACTGGACCGCGCACACCGACAAACGCGCACCTCATTTACCATTGCCCAGGAAATTGGCGCGTTGACAAATCTGCGGGACGTCTGCCGGTATTTGATCAATAAGCTGCAGAGCATTGTAACCTGTAGGGATATGTGTATGCTGGTTTTTAGCAGCAATCGTGAAAATATCTTCCTTGAATATGAGAATGCTTCCTTAACCCTGGATAAGGCCTCATCTCAAAAAGCGGCTGAACTTTTGTCCGGAGTTAAGAAAATGGAATTTCTCGAGGCCGGTCCATCCAAAACGATTTATCTGCCACAAATCTTTCAGTCCGTGGAGAAATTGGTGACGTTCCCGCTCTATCATGAGAATCAGCTTCAGGGCGCCATGCTGATCGCCTGCCCCGGCAATTGTGCCTGTGTCACCAAAGAACTGGATATTATCGACTTAATTTTAAATCAAACCGTGGGCGCCATCCGGCGTTCGGTGATCCACGAAGAAGAACTTCGTGAATTAAAAACCCGGATCGAAAAGACAGCCGAATTCAGCGGGATCATCGGTAAAGACCCTCAGATGCAAAATATTTATCGCTTGATAGAAGATATCGCCCCCACCGACGCTACGGTTCTCATTCAGGGAGAGAGTGGAACCGGCAAGGAGCTGGTCGCCCGCGCCATTCATCGGAAGAGTCCGCGCAATAACAAACCTTTTATCGTAATTAACTGCTCTGCCTATCCGGCAACACTGCTGGAAAGCGAGCTTTTCGGTCATGAAAAAGGAGCTTTTACCGGAGCTATCCGGCAGAAGACCGGGCGCTTCGAGCAGGCGAACGGCGGCACGGTATTTTTAGACGAAATCGGTGAAATCGCCCCTTCGGCCCAGATCAAATTGCTGCGGGTTCTACAGAGCCAAAAATTTGAGCGCATTGGCGGTGAAGAAACGTTAAATGTAGACGTACGAATCCTAGCTGCCACGAATAAAAACCTGCTGGAAGAAGTCACAAAAGGCAGCTTCAGGGAGGATCTTTTTTATCGTCTCAATGTGATTCCGATTCACCTGCCGCCTTTGAGAAAGCGTCGCAACGACATCCCCCTGCTGGCCCGGTACTTTTTACGCCGGTTTTCAGCAGAGCAGGATAAAGAAATTAAAGATTTCGGCTCCGAGGCCATGCGGCTGCTTCTGGATTACGCCTGGCCGGGTAACGTCCGTGAGCTGGAAAACAGCATCGAGCATACCGCTGTACTGGCCAAGCGAAGCAAGGTCGAAATTTCGGATCTGCCTTCTTCCATTCGGGATGTCGCCGCGGCGCTTGTTCCAGAAGCCCCGGGGACGATCGTTGAAAACGAGAAAAAACTGCTCCAGGAAGTATTGCAGGAATGCGATTGGAACAAGAAAAAGGCCGCCCTGCAGCTGGGAATCAGCCGCAGCACGCTTTATGAAAAAATTAAAAAATATCAGATTCGCAAACCGACGATTCATTGAGAATAAACGATCATGAACAAACAGGAATTTAAAAAATACCGAAATCGGCTGAACAAAACTCAAAAGCAGATGGCTGCATTGCTTGGAACCTCACTGAAAGCCATTCACAGCTACGAACAGGGCTGGCGAACGGTGCCGGTGCATGTTGAGCGTCAGATCTTTTTCCTGCTTTCCAGATTAGAACAAAAAGGCAAAAAGCCAAAGCCGTGCTGGCTTGTGAAAAATTGTCCTCCTGAGCGGAAAAGCGATTGTACGGCCTGGGAGTTTGGCTCCGGCGATCTCTGCTGGTTTATCAATGGAACCATCTGTGAAGGAATAAGCCAAAAGGATTGGAAAGAGAAAATGAAGATCTGTCGATCCTGTGAGGTTTTTCAGTCAATATTATAATTTTAGTCCTCTTCATAGGGCTTTCTGCGAAACAGTGTGGGCATGAATGTGTCCGCGGCCGAATTCTGTGTCCGGAATTCATACACAGCTAACCTTTTAATATGAATGAGAATCCAACATATCACCGTTTTTCCTGTCAGCAATTCGTACAGATTCAAGAAATTCCAGTTTAAAATTCAACCCTCCAATAAAAATTAATTTTTGATCTTCCTTTATGCTCCAAGAAATTTTTTATATAAATTTCAGTTGATTAAATCTAAGTCCCCCAATCATAGGTTACCAAATTGAACACCTGCCCATTTCGTTTTCGCTCTGGCATATTCATTGCTACATCGTGGTATAAATATCTTTGTTCTTCCCCTATATTTACAGCCGAATTCGTTCAAGGAGCCCGTGAGCGAGTGAAGAAATCAATATTAGTGATCGATGCCGACAAAGAACAGGGCCGGGAACTGTGTGAACTGCTGAAAGCGAGTCAATTTAAAGTCGTCTCACAATATTCAACTCATAATTTAGAAGAAAAAATCAAAGACACTGGGTGCCAGGCAATATTGTGGGATATCGATACCGTCCCCGTCGATAATCGAACGGTGAGGGAACTCGCTCGAAAATTCCCGAGGGTATATTTCTTTTGTCTATCCAAACAGCCTTTACACCCTGAATTAAAGGATGCCATCAGCCATCATATCTATGCTTGTCTCAATCGACCGATCGATGCGGACGAGCTGTTTTTTTGGTTACGCTCGATCGGTGAAAATCAAGTGAATTCCAGTAGAACATCAACTCATTAACTCATTAATTTTTGGATCATCTTTAAATAAGGCAGTTGATAAGAAGGGAGGTAATATGGAGATGAAACAGAACAAAAAAGAAGGCATGATGAAAGATTTTCTAAATGATTACAAAATTTCAAGAAGATCTTTCATTAAAGGCGCCTCAGCCGCCACCGGTGGTGCGGTTGTACTCGGTACGTCTTTCAAACCGGCGCTGAAAACCCTGGCGGAAGCCAGCGAGACCACCGGCGGTGGAGCGGGCGAGTGGAAAGCGGCCACCTGTCAGGGATGTACGTCCTGGTGTTCCAAACAGGTTTACGTCGTCGATGGCAGGGCGGTGAAAGTCCGGGGAAATCCGAATTCTAAGGTGAATGGAGAGGCGAGTTGTCCACGCGTCCATCTTGCCTTGCAGCAGGTTTATGACCCGGATCGGATCAAAACCCCCATGAAACGGACCAATCCCCAAAAAGGGCGCAATGAAGATCCGAAATTTGTGCCAATTTCCTGGGATGAAGCCCTGAGCACAATTGCAGATAAGATCATGGAGCTCAGAAACAACAACGAAACCCACAAGTATATGCTCATGCGCGGTCGTTATTCGTACATGCGCGATGTTCTCTATGACCGCATGACCAAAATCATCGGCTCGCCCAACAACATTTCCCACAGTGCCATCTGCGCCGAAGCCGAAAAATTCGGCCCTTACTATACGGAGGGCTACTGGGGGTACCGGCAGTACGATGTTAAAAGGGCCCGGTACATTATATTATGGGGCGCCGATCCCCTGGCAGCCAACCGTCAGGTGTCCTACTACTCGTCTGCTTGGGGAGATGCGATTGATTCAGCCACGATTGCAATCGCCGAGCCGCGCCTATCCGCTACCGCAGCCAAAGCCGATGAATGGATGCCGCTCAAACCCGGAACCGACGGTGCACTGGCAGTGGCCATCGCCCATGTTCTGCTCACCGAGGGGCTCTGGTACAAAGATTTCGTCGGCGATTTTATCGATGGCGAAAACCGCTTTGTGGCCGGACAGGATGTCGATCCTGAATTGTTTGAAGAAATACACACCAACGGCATTGTCACCTGGTGGAATCTGGAGCTGAAAGACAAAACACCGGAGTGGGCGGCCAAAATAACCGACCTGCCGGTCGACCAGATCAAACGGGTGGCGATCGGTTACGGCCAGGCGGCACCCCACGCCATTTCATGGCTGGGCGGCGGGCCCTGCATGCAGGTGCGCGGCGGATACGCTGCCATGGCGGTGCATGCTTTAAACGGCATCGTCGGGGGGGTGGATAATGTCGGCGGCACACAGAAGAGCAACAAGGAATACACCTCCAAGTTTCCGAAACCCGACGATTGGATGGACGAAATCGCCAAGGCAGGCAAAAAGCATAAAAAAATCGATCATCGCGGCCGGCTGGAGTTTCCCGCGCTGAACAAAGGTAAATCGGGCGGCGGGGTGGTCACCAACAATGCGGCCGACGGTATTCTGAACGCGGATCCCAATGAAATCAAAGTGGCGATCGGTTACATGAACAACTTTGCCTTCTCCTGCCCGCAACCGGAACGCTGGGAGCGGGCGCTGGCCAAGATTCCTTTTCTGGTGCACATCACCACCAACGCGTCCGAGTATTCCTGGTTCGCCGATATTCTGCTACCCGACACCCATCATATGTTTGAAAAGTGGGGGTATGTCAAAGCCATGGGCAACGGATACCGGCACGTGACCCTCATGCAGCCGATTATCAAGCCGGTGGGCGATTCCAAGATCGATGAAACCGAAATTCCCTGGTTGATCGCCGAAAAGCTGGCGGAAAGAGGTTTTAGCAATCTGCTCGAGCACTTCAAGGCCTATAAGGATCCGGAGACCGGCAAAGCCCCGACCAACGAAAAAGAATTTGCACTTTATTCTCTTAAATATGCCACTCAGAACCTGTGGGATCCGGCCAAATACAAAGGGGGTGACAAATTCAGCGGCTGGGAGGATTTTCTCAAAGCCGGCGTCTGGAATTCCAAGCCCTATCCCTATCGCAAGCGCTGGGGCAACATGAAAACCAAAACCAAAAAGTTTGAATTCTACAGCGAAACCCTGAAGGTGGCCCTCGAAAAGCATGCGGAGAAGCATAACACCAGCGTCGACAATGTTCTGGAAGTTTGCAATTACCTGGCGCGTGGTGAAACTGCCTTTGTGCCGCATTATGAAGAACCGTTTATCGCCGGTGATGAAAAAGACTTCCCATTCATCCATGTGGATTACAAATCCAGACTTAACCGTGAAGGCCGCTCGGCCAACTGTACCTGGTATCATGATTTTAAGGATCTCGATCCCGGTGATGTGCCCTGGGAAGATGTGGCCAAGATCAACCCCAGAGACGCCAAGCCACTCGGCATCAAAAATGGCGATAAAGTGAAGCTGACGTCTCCGACCGGAAGCCTGACCTGTACGGCAAGCTTATGGGAAGGCGTCAGACCCGGTACGATCGCCAAGTGCTATGGTCAGGGCCACTGGGCCTACGGACGGGTGGCGTCCAAAGTTTTCGGCAAAGTTCCCCGGGGAGGCAGCAGCAACGACCTCATCCCGGCCCAGTATGATCGTTTGAGTGGGAGCACGGCATTCTATGCGACCACCCGCATTAAAATCGAAAAAGTTTAGGAGGTGAAAAATGCCTAAATATGCAATGGTAATAGATTTACAGCGATGTGTCGGGTGCGGGGCCTGCAGCATTGCCTGTCGAAACGAGAACAATGTGCAGGATGGCATCTACTGGTCCAGCAAAATAACCGAAACTTCCGGCACGTTCCCAAATGTGCGGTTTCACTATCTGCCGACGCTTTGCAACCACTGTTCAGATCCCCCGTGCGTAACGGGTTGCCCGACAAAGGCCATGCACAAGCTGGATAACGGCATCACCATGCATGATCCCGACAAATGCATCGGCTGCCGGTACTGCATGTACAATTGCCCCTATGAGGTAATCTATTTCAACTGGCAGGCCCCCCACAAATTCTGGAGGGATACTCGGCCGGTCATCGAGGGCGGCACAAGTTCGCCGAAGGAAATAGCCCGGAAAGTCAACAACGGAAACGGAACGCCTTACAGCAATCCATCCAGGGGGAAAACACTTCCGGAGAACAGACCCAAGGGCGTGGTTGAAAAGTGCACCTTTTGCGATCACAGAATCAAGGAGGGTGAGATTCCTTACTGTGTTGAGGCCTGTCCTTCTGATGCCCGGGTATTTGGAGATCTGGAAAAGCCGGACAGCAAGGTGAACCGGCTTTTAGGAAAATACAAACCGTACCGTCGCAAAGAGCGGCTCGGCACTCAGCCGAACGTCTATTATATTCGCAGTTTTAATCCCGCACACTATCAAAGAACGAAAGGGGGGATATAGATGAAAGCAATTAAAGTTCAATTGTGGTATGGATTACTTGTGTTGGGGATTCTGCTCGGTCTGCTCACCGCGTATCGAGTGTTAATCAGCACCGGCTTTGTCCTGTATGCCAAAACGGATATATTGGTCTGGACCATGCCCATCGCAGCCTATGTTTTTTTCTCACTGACAAGCTCAGGACTTGCCTTTGTCTCATCCATTCCCGTGGTTTTTAATATCAAGCGCTACCAGCCCCTTGAAAAAAGGACCGCATTTTTAGAAATCGCCGTATTGGTGGCTGCTTTTACCTGTTTGTTATTACATCTCGGATCGCCATGGAATGTTATCTATTACATAATATCCCCAAACCCGGCCTCACCTCTATGGTGGCTGGGTATGCTCTATGGGCTTTACCTGATTGTACTGCTCTTATCATTTGGCAAAATGCATAAAGGCCAGGTCAGCAAGGGGCTTGGCATATTCACATTCAGTATTGCGATTGCCACCTCCACCGCACTGGGCTGGCTCTTTGGGCTTCCGGATGCAAGGCCGGCGTACAACGCAAACTTTTTAGCCATGTATTTTCCGCTGACCGGATTTGGCAGCGCGCTGGCTGCCGTGTTGTTATTCAGCCTGGCCTACCATCATTTTGCCGAGATTCCCTTGAGCGACGGGGACAAAAACCTTTATGACGACCTGAGTAATCTGTTTGGCGTTGTTATGGTTTTGACGCTGATTTTTTTCCTATGGCGAACGATCGTGGGCGGCGCGTCGGCGACAGCGGTCGAATTTGCCGGATTCAGGCATATGTTGAGCTCAGGGTGGTACCACCTTGCCTTGTGGGCGGGATTGGTCATCCCGCTTCTATTGCTTGCCACGCCCTCTGCACGACAGGCCGTCTGGGGTAAAGTTACCGCTGCGGCTTTGTTTTTGATCGGCATGTTTGCCGGACGCCTGGAAATGGTACTCAGCGGTCTGGTGATGCCCACAGGTCCCAAGGCCGAAGGACAGCCCCTGTTTGTGGGTTACTGGCCCACAATCTGGGAAGTGTTTGTTTTTGTTTCTGCACTGGCTGCGCTGTTGTTCGTATACACCCTGGGAGAACGAAACCTGAAACTGTCTGAAGTTCCGGAGTAAAACACAACACGTGCGATGCCGGCTGGAAAGCGGCCGGCATCGCATTAATTAAACCACATTTAACCAACCCAAGAGAAAACTATGAGAACAAAAAACCTGTTGAGCCGTGAATCGCATCGAATGACGGCATTTCGATTATTGAGCGACTGCTTTTTTTTGCCGAATCCGGGATTATCTGAGAAATTGAAAACCCTGGAATTCAACATGGGAAATGTGTGCGAAGCGGCGGTCCCGTTAATCCAGAATATGTGCAAAGAATTCGAAGCCGGTGCTGATCTTGAGCCCTTAAAAATCGATTTTTCAAAACTGTTTGTCGGCCCGTATACGCTGTCGGCGGCACCTTACGGTTCGGTGTATTTAGAGAGCGAAAGAAAAATGATGGGCAACTCAACCCAGGACGTAAAAAACAGATACAGGGAAGCAGGCCTGGATACAGCCAAGACATTTAAAGATGCGCCCGACCACATCAGCGCTGAACTCGAATTTATGTACTATTTGATTTTTAAAGAAATCGAAGCGTTCGCCAGCTCCGACATCGAAACGGCCATCGGTTTTATTCAGAGGCAGAAATCTTTCCTGGAAGATCACCTGATGGCCTGGGTGCCGGAATTTGCCAACAGTATCATCGAAAATGCAGAAAATCCGTTTTATCCGAATCTGGCAAAAGCAACTACAGCGTTTTTAAATGAAAATTACCGGGTTGTTTGTAGGGTTCTTGAAACCGGCCAGGAGAATTCAGAAAAACACGTTGAAATAAATTCGCTCCAGGTGTAATGAGAATCGTAATTCGAAATTTTTGCAAAAAGGAGCGATCATGTATCTTCCTAAAATTTACGAAAAGTTCTCGTCGAAATTTCCGGAAGTATTTAAAGATTATCAACAGTTAGGCAAGACCTGCCGGGAGTCCGGGCCGCTTGAGGAAAAATACCAGAACCTGGCCAATCTGGGTATTGCCATTGGGGCCAATTCCCGCGGAGCGGTGATGTCCCAAACCCGCAAGGCCCTGGAATCCGGTGCCAGCCAGGAAGAAATCGTCCACGTCGTATTATTATCATTGACAACCATCGGTTTTCCGAACATGATTGCGGCCTTGGGCTGGGTGGATGAAGTGCTGGAAGGTTCTTGACCTCTAATTGCAGAAATATTAGGAAACTGTCAGTTGTCTTGACCCAGGTCAAAGACATAGATGGCTTTAAAGGCTATAACCGACCCTACTTCTGAATTTTTTTTGCCGTCTGTTATGTTAATTTTAACATATGCCACCATGTGGCAAAAGTGTTCAGGTGTCAGGTTTCGGTGTTCAGCATCCGACGCGCAGAAATTTCAGACCGATCAGATCTGACACCTGACACCCGACACCTGAAACCTGTTGAAGAAAGGACAGCACAGATCATGGAAACCTTTGAAGTTCTGCTAGAAAGTTCAGCTGACGCCCACGGCCACCTTTGCCCCGGGCAGGTGGTGGGCGTCCGCATGGCCATGCTGGGCTGTCGGCTGATTGGACTGGACGAGCCTAAGCGCCATGATCAAATTAAAAAGTTGATTGTCTATGTGGAGATGGACCGATGCACCGCCGATGCGGTGGCCCATGTTACCGGTGTTAAACTGGGACGGCGCTCATTGAAATTCATGGATTACGGCATTATGGCCGCTACCTTCGTCAATCTTGACACCGGTAAGGCCTTTCGGGTGGTCTCCACGGAAGCGGCCCGCAATCTGGCCAGCGCTTATGCACCTGAAATTGCTGAAAAACACCCTCAGCAGTTGGAAGCATACAAACGTATGCCCGACAGCGTCCTATTTCGGGTACAGGAGGTCAGAGTGAAAATCGATGACTGTGATCTACCCGGACCGACCCGTTATAAGATCCCATGCAGCCGCTGCGGCCAGATCGTGCGCGATCAGCGCGAGGTCGTTCAGGATGGGGCGGTTCTCTGCCGGCCCTGCACCCAGGAAACCTATTTTTCAGATGCCTGCGAGGTGACCTGGCCGGATATGAACTGGAAACCGGGAGACAACCATACGCAAACCCACAAAGACGCAGAAATTATTGAAACGAATTGCTATTAACGGTCAAAAAAACACCTGGAGAGAAAAAGCACAGATACATTTAAACAAGGTCAATGGTATCTACACAAAGGGAGTCCAACAATGCTAAAAAAGATCAAACTGCAAGATGCCGTCGGTACTAAATTAGCTCACGACATGACCGAGATTCGTCCCGGAGAATTCAAAGGCGCTGCCTTTCATAAAGGGCACGAAGTCTGTAACGAAGATTTGTGCCGTCTTCAGAAAATGGGAAAAAATCACCTTTTCGTCATCGACCTTGACGACGACGAAATTCATGAGGACCAGGCGGCCACCATTTTAGCAGATGCGCTGGCCGGTGACGGCATTGTTTGGAAGGACGAGCCACGAGAAGGAAAAATAAAGCTGCTGGCAGGAAAAGATGGCCTGTTTGCGGTGAATACCAGCGCTTTGGCTGCCTTTAACATGGTTGATGAAGTCATGTGCGCCACCCTGCACAACCACACCATTGTCAAAAAAGGGGAATTGGTGGCGGCTACCCGTGCCATCCCGTTGATCATGAAACGCGCGCCTATCGAACGAGCCGCAGCCATTGCCCGTCAGAATGGCGCCGTCCTTGCGGTGAACCCTATCCATAAAGCAAAAGTGGGACTGGTGATTACAGGCAACGAAGTTTACCACGGTCTGATTGAAGACCGTTTTGCGCCGATCCTGACAGAAAAGGTTAAAGCCCTGGGCTCCGAGGTGGCCGGGATCGCTTTTGCACCGGATGATGCTGAGATGATCCGATCGGCTATTCGTTCCCATCTGGAGCAGGGCTGTGATTTACTGATGCTCAGCGGCGGCATGAGTGTGGATCCCGACGATGTTACCCGCCAGGGAATTCGTGCTGCCGGTGCCGGCGAGATGCACTATGGAGCATCAGTGCTGCCCGGGGCCATGTTTCTGGTGGCTTATGTGGGGGATGTGCCGCTGCTGGGGGTGCCGGCCTGCGGCCTGTTTCACCGCATTACCGTGCTTGATCTGGTGCTGCCGCGAATTTTAGCCGGCGAAAAAATCGGCAAGGCCGAGCTTGCGTTTCTGGGCCATGGGGGGCTGTGTAAAGATTGTGAGGAGTGTTTGTATCCGCATTGCCCATTCGGCAAATAGAAACTGTTTTTAACACTCGCGTCATGCTGGGTTGAGCCCGTTGCCCGTTAGCCTGTTTACCCGTTAAAAATAATATATGATCGCATTCCTTTTTAACGGGCTCAACCGGCTCAACTGGCAAACCGGCAAACCTGATAAGGCGGCCTTGTGTGAGACACTTATTGCTACGAATCCGACAATTGAAATGGAGCTGAAAAACAGTGAAACTTGTTGATAGTTACGGACGGAAAATTGATTACCTGCGCATATCCATAACCGATCATTGCAACCTGAAATGCTATTACTGCACGCAGTTTTCAGGCCGCAGTCATCTAGCGCGTTCAGAGATTCTGACCTACGAGGAAATGCTCAACGTCGCTAAAGCAGCGGCCGCAAGCGGTATCACCAAAATCCGAATCACCGGTGGCGAGCCCCTGGTCAGAAAAGGGGTGGTCGAATTTTGTCGGATGATTTCAGAGATCGACGGCTTAAGAAGTCTGGCCCTGACCACCAACGGGATTTATCTGGAAGAGATGGCCGATTCGCTATTTAAGGCCGGTGTCAGCAGAATCAACGTCAGCCTGGATACGTTGAAGCCGGATCGATTCGAAAAGATAACCGGATACAATTGGCTGCCACGCGTGCTGGCCGGCATCAAACGTGCTGAAGAGATCGGGATGCGCCCCATTAAGATCAATACCGTGGTCATGCGCGGCATCAATGATGATGAAGTCGAAGATTTGGCTGCTCTAACCCTGACCAAGCCTTACCATGTGCGCTTTATCGAACTAATGCCCACCAACAGCTCAGCCTATGGCGACTATGAAACATTGTTTGTACCCGTTGAAGAATTTATGAAGAAGATCCATCGAATTGACCGGGTTAAAATTGAGCCGGCCATAGATTCCTACGGGCCGGCAAGACTCTGTAAGCTGCCGGGTGCGGTCGGAAAGGTCGGTTTTATTGCACCCATCAGCTGGCATTTTTGTGGTTCATGCAATCGCCTGCGGATGACCGCTGACGGCAAGATAAAGACCTGTTTGTTTTCAAGGGAAGAAATCGATATTAAAGCCGCACTGAGAGCCGGGGCAACCCAAGACGATATCATCGACATATTCAGGCGGTCGGTGGCTCAAAAACCGGCCGGTCACCATCTGAATACCAAGGACCATCAAAACGCTTGTCAAAGGGCTATGCGGGCAATAGGAGGCTAATTAAACTAAGCCTGAAGGCTTGGATGCTGGGAAGCCAGAAAGCTTGAAGGGATGAATTATTTCTAGCCTCCAAGCCTTCCAGCTTCCTAGCTTTCCAGCCTCCTGACCCATTTTGTATTTTCGTACTAACAATTTTTTTGAGTTACAGCTTATGGAGAATAGACAATGGCAGAGCTCAAATTAAGGTCAAGCCAGTGGATTGTGGATGAAAACAACAACATTATTATCGGGGAAGGTCGAGCGAAAATCCTGGAGCATATTGATCAGACGGGCTCTATGAATCAGACCGCTAAATTAATGAGAATGTCGTACAAAGCAGTCTGGAGCAAAATCAAGACGACTGAAAAACACATGAATGCCCGTATTGTTCATACCGACCGCAAAGAGGGATCGCGCCTTTCTCAGACCGGTAAAGACCTTCTGGCCAAATATAAACTGCTGAAGACCCAATGTATGTCCGCAGATGACGAAATTTTTTGTGATATTTTTAGATAAATTTGGATATAAAGAAGCCTATAAAATGTGGCTGGCGGACAAAAATAAAATAAATATTCTGGATGTCCGAACGCCGGAAGAATACATTTTTGTCGGCCATGCCCCAATGGCCCATAATATCCCCTTTCAATTGTTCAATTATAAAATGGCGATACGCAGCAAAGGACCTTTGATGAGGGTAAACCCGAACTTTATCGCTGAAGTCAGCCGAAAATTCAAAGCCTCCGATACGATTCTGGTGATCTGCCGCTCCGGCAACCGCAGCGCCGCCGCTGTAAATGCAATGGCATCGGCCGGTTTCAAGACTGCTTATTCGGTTACCGACGGCTTCGAGGGCGATCGGGTTAAAGATCCTTCCAGTCCGTTTTACGGCAAGCGTCTTAAAAACGGCTGGCGAAACTCGGACATTCCCTGGACCGATAGGCTAAACCCGGAGCTTATGTGGATTCCCACCGAGCCTTAAATTAACTCCTGTAAACTGAAAGCTATTGGCATGGATTTTTTTCAATTTACATTTCCGATTTCCGGGGTTGAGACGTTTATCTTGATCCCGCCGCTGGTGGCTTTTGGTATCTCTTTTTTCACCTCCATGGGCGGAATTTCCGGTGCATTTTTGCTGCTGCCGTTTCAAATGAGTGTCCTGGGATTTACGAGTCCTGCGGTCACATCCACCAATTTTTTGTTCAATGTGACCGGCACCCCCGGTGGTGTGTACCGCTACGCCAGAGAGTGTCGCTTCGTGTGGCCGGTGGCCATGTTGATTGTGGCCGGTATTATTCCTGGCGTTCTTGTCGGTTATTATCTGCGCATCACCTATTTGCCGGATCCGAAGATCTTTAAATTCTTTGTCGGCTGTGTCTTATTGTTGATTGCGGTCAAACTTTTAAAAGAAGCATTAAACGGTAAAATCGCAGGATCTCAAACCTCTGAAAACTGCACCCTCACCGACAGGGTGGAAGAAGCGTCAATCGCCTTGAAGAGCACGCGTTTTAACTTCAAAGACGCCACTTATTCGTTTGCAACCATACAGTTGTTCGGAGTGGCCCTGGCAGTGGGTATCATTGGCGGTGTCTACGGTATCGGCGGCGGTTCGATTATCGCACCGTTTTTAATCACATTCTTCAGGTTGCCGGTGTATGCCATCGCCGGTGCGGTGCTCTTGGGAACCTTTGTTTCATCACTGGCCGGTGTGACCTTTTACAGCCTTATCCCCATAAACGGAGCAGTCGCCGCGCCGGACTGGCTGCTGGGCATATTATTCGGGTTGGGAGGGCTGGGGGGGATGTATCTGGGCGCCAGATTGCAGAAATACGCTCCTGAACGCTGGATTAAACTGATGCTCGGAGGCATAATTATTGTCGTGGCTTCAAAATACATTCTGCGTTATTGGGGCATATAAAAACCGAAAGATACATGGGACACATGCATCAAACCACATCCAGGAATTCATCAACTTTCTAATGCGTAAAATACTTCACCTCATGCTCCTTGATTGATCTTCCTTTAGAAGCGCTTGCCTAAAATGCTGTATTTAAAATTAAAAAATACAGTGTTTACCCTATTTCTATTTCATAGTATTTTGGTATGAAACATTTGACTTAAGTCAAATGTTTATTCCAGGTTAGCTGTTACAAATCAATATACCACATCGAAGTACTCTTTGGAAAGCCCGCTTAAAAACATAACATTACGAAATAAAACAAAAAAGATTGTTTTTTTCAAAAATAAAAAGACACAAGCTATTAAAAAATCGTTTTCGTTTTGTTCATCAACCCAACTACCAGCCTTTAACTGGGTCCTATAAGAAACCGGATCCACAAACGACAAATAAGAGAACCGCTGATGCCGATTTTCAGCTATCTGGCATATCCAGTTCAGGGTGCAAAGGAGCAGCTGGTCAATGACCTGGCCGCTCTGGATTTCTGCGAGGTTACACCGGCCGAAAATGAAGAGGTCTTGATCCTGGTAACTGACACGCCCGACGAGGAAACCGAAAAAAAATTACAGGAAAAACTTGAGGCCTTAGAATCATTGGAGTCGCTAGGCATGACCTTCGGCCATACGGATGAATAGAGGACACACAAAAGGAGCAAGCAAATGGACATTACCAGAAGACAATTCATCAAATCCGCAGCGACACAGAGCGCTGTCGCTTCGGCTGCGGTACTGTTTCCGGGAATCAGTTTCGGCGCCTGGAACAATGTCGATTCAGGAGGGATTGAATGGAAAAAGACGCCCTGCCGGTTCTGCGGCACCGGGTGCGGCCTCTTGGTCGGTGTTTCCGGTGACCGCGCCGTAGCCGTCAAAGGTGATCCCAATTGTACCGTCAACAAGGGTCTGTGCTGCGTCAAGGGCTATCATTCCATCCAGATCCTTTATGGCAAGGACAGAGTTACCAAGGCGCTGGTTCGTAAAAACGGCAAGATGGTGGAAACGCCCCTTAAAGAAGCCCTCGACCTGGTGGCCAGCAAAATGCAGGAAAGCATCAAAAGCCACGGGAAGGACTCCGTTGCCATGTACGGTTCCGGGCAATGGTCGATTACCGATGGTTACGTTGCCGCCAAACTGTTTAAGGGCTGTATCGGCACCAACAATCTGGAGGCCAATGCGCGTTTGTGCATGGCCAGTGCCGTGACCGGATTTTTAACCAGCTTCGGCATGGACGAGCCGATGGGCAGCTATGATGATATCGATCAGGCTGATGTTTTCATTACCTGGGGCAACAATATGGCCGAGATGCATCCGGTGCTCTTTTCCAGAATGTTGGCCAACCGCAAAGCCAAGAATCATGTCAAGATTATTGATTTTGCCACCCGCACCACCCGCACCAGCCAGGCATCAGATAAATCGATCATTTTCAGACCCCAGACCGATCTGGCAGTGGCAAACTCCATCTGTTATGAAATCATTCGCAATGACTGGGTCAACTGGGATTTTGTCAACAAACATGTTTCCTTTCACAAGGGTAAAACCAATATCGGCTACGGCACCCAGGACCATTTCAAGTTCAAAGACAAAGGCGAAGAGGTCGACTTTGAAACCTTCAAGGCCTTTTTGGAGGATTACACACCGGAAAAGGTCGAAAAACTGTCCGGTGTGCCGGCCAAAGACATTAAATATCTGGCGGCGCTTTTCGGTGACCCTGACAAGAAGGTTGTCTCTTACTGGTGCATGGGTATGAACCAGCATACCCGGGGAACCTGGATCAACAACCTTGTCTACAACTGTCATTTGCTGGTGGGCAAGATCTCCCAGCCGGGCAACGGGCCCTTTTCACTGACCGGGCAGCCCAGCGCCTGCGGCACGGTGCGCGAGGTCGGCACCCTGACCCACAAGCTGCCCAAAGGCGTGGTCATGAAAGAAGGCGCCCGCAAGCTGGCTGCCAAGATCTGGGACGTACCCGTAGAAAATATCGATCCCAAGCCTACCTATCATACGGTCGAAATGTTCCGGGCCCTGGATCGCGGCGACATTCGCTTCATGTGGATCCAGGTCACCAACCCCATGGTTACCATGCCCAACCTGAACCGCTACCGCGACGGCGCCAAAAAGGACGATCGCTTCATCGTGGTATCCGAGATATATCCGACCCCCACTTATGATGTGGCCGATGTGGTCCTGCCGGCTGCCCTCTGGATCGAACGTGAAGGATTTTTCGGCAATTCTGAGCGGCGCACCCAGCACAATGAGCAGATCATTCCCATGCCGGGTGATTGCATGAGCAATACCTGGCAGATTATCGAGGTGGCCCGGCGAATGGGTTTTGAAAAACAGTTCTCCTGGTCAGAAGAAACCTACATCGAAGACATCTGGAATGAATATATCCAGTTCCACGACAATCCCAAGCACCGCATGGCGCCTTACAATGACCTGAAAGCAAAATCCGGGATCGTGTGGCCCTACGTCAATGGAATAGAGACCAAATGGCGCTACAACGCCAAGTACGACCCGGCGGCCGAGGGCGATTCCTTTGATTTTTACGGCAAGCCGGACCGCAGGGCCTGGATATGGCTGCGGCCTTACGAACCGGCGGCAGAATCGCCCGACAGCGAATATCCCTTCTGGCTCAATACCGGACGGATCCTGGAGCACTGGCATACCGGATCCATGACCCGGCGCGTGCCGGTCCTGCACCGGGCGGTTCCCGAGGCCTATGTGGAAATCAACCCCGACGATGCCGCCCGTATGGGAATTACCAACGGCAGCAAAGTCAAAGTTTCATCCCGCCGGGGATCGGTGACAATGAAGGCCAGTATCAACGGCCGGGGGCGTCCGCCCCGGGGCATGGTTTTCGTGCCCTTCTTTGATGAAAGCTATTTAATCAACGAGGCCACTTTGGATGCGTTTTGCCCCATATCCAAACAGCCGGATTATAAAAAATGTGCGGTTAAACTGGAGAGAGTATAATGGAAAAATCAGACCAGAAAGTGGGAAAGGTTTTTCTGATATTCGCCGGAATCTGCATCTTGGTATTGCCGCTGATTGTGCTTTCAGCTTTTTCATCCGAGCCGAAAGGAACGGAAACCACCATTGCGGAATCCCAAGACATGAACTTTGACAATAGCGGAAAAGCCATCTTTGTAAACTATGACCAGGTATCCAAAGACTACCTGGAAGGCACTTCCACCGGGCGCACACTCGAAGAATACTACTCCCTGAGGCAGTATCCGGGGTCACCGCCGCTTATTCCCCATAAAGTCGAAGAGCCGGATCTGGCCCGAGTCGAATGTCTGGCCTGTCACCTCCGGGGTGGCTGGACGGAAGAGCTGAAAAAGAATACGCCCGTTACGCCGCACCCCGAGCAGGAAGCCTGCCAACAATGTCATATTACCGTAACCGAGGCCAAACTCTTTGTTGAAACCGACTGGCAGAGTGTGGCACCACCCCGCCTGGGACGCGCCGCCTTGCCGGGGGCGCCACTGCCGATTCCGCATGAAATTCAAATGCGAGCCAACTGTATTGCCTGTCATGTGGGACCGGGAACGATAGCTACCATTCGGGTGGAACACCCGTCTCGGGGAAATTGCCGGCAGTGCCACGTACCGGTAACCAATGCGCCGGAGTGGCAGAGAAAACCTAAATCCTAAGCCATCAGGGTTGATATGAAGACACCAATATTTAAAAATTACCTCTGGGGAATATTGACGGTGTTGCTTCTGACTTTTGCGGCAGGCCTGGCATATTCCACAGAGGGCGGCGTCGTTCAAATCTACAAAAATGCAACGGCGCCCTTCGATGATGAAAAGCAGGTCGATGCGGCCCTGACGCTTCCGATACCTTCCGTTTTGGTGACGCAAAGATACCAGGGGGGGCAGTTCCGCACCGAGACCCGCAAGGACAAGATGCAGCGCTTTAAATGCAGTCAATGCCACAATAACAGGCCGGTCAGGGTCTCGCGGGCCGCTGAAATCGCCCACGGTGAAATCGTCCTGAATCACGGCAGCGAGGCACGACCCCTGTCCTGTTATACCTGCCATAAAAAAGATGAACGCGATTTTTTGATAACCGAACAGGGCACGAAAATCGATATGGATCACAGCTACCAGATGTGCGGCCAGTGCCACTTCCGGCAGAAAAAAGACTGGGTGGGTGGTGCCCATGGCAAGCGCATCTCAAACTGGGCCGGTCAGCGGGTGGTTAAAAACTGCACCGGCTGTCATGATCCTCATTCGCCGCGCTTTAAGAAGCGGTGGCCGGCAACATACTCACCTCCTTTAAGCAAAGGCAAATAGGGAAACACCATGGATCCCCAAAAAAATATGATCTGTCAGAAACCACATGAAGAGGGCGGCCAGCAGACCAAATCCTGCGGCCGGCGGGAATTTTTGAAAGGCGCCGCCAGAGTTGCTGCCTTCGGCGGTGCGGCGATGCTCGCCGGATGCGGCGGCAGCATGCTGGGCTCAAAAGAAGAGCTTTCGCTGCGCTGGAAGGAATACTTCAAGAAAAATTACCGCCTCATGACCCAGGAGGAAAAAGATGAGACGGTCCGGCGCCTGGAGCAGCTGGCTAAAATCAGAAATAATGTCAATATCCAGATGAGCTCCGCACCTCCCATCGAAGGCGTTTTGTTCGGCTATGCCTTTAACGTCACCCGCTGTGAGGGTTACATGGAATGTGTAGCCGCCTGTGCAAAGGAAAACAACCTCGACCGCAAATCCAACATGCAATATATCCGCATTTTTGAAATGGAACACGGTCAACTGACCCCGGAGGTCGGCAACTCCAAATTTTATCACCAGGTACCGGTTGAAGATCATTTCTACATGGGGGTGCAGTGCAACCACTGTCAAAACGCGCCCTGCGTCAAGGCCTGTCCAACAAAGGCCACCTGGCAGGAACCGGACGGTATCGTGGTGGTTGATTACGACTGGTGTATCGGCTGCCGTTACTGTATCGCCGCATGCCCTTATTATGGACGCCGCTTTAACTGGAATGACCCGGTGGTGCCGAAAGAAGAAATGACCAAAAAACAGCACTATCTGGGCAACCGCATACGCGGACGAGGTCAGATGGAAAAATGTACCTTCTGTGTGCAACGGAGCAGAGCCGGCAGGCTGCCCGCCTGTGTTGAAGCCTGCCCCACCGGCGCCCGGGTGTTCGGAAATCTTCTGGATCCTGACAGTGAAATCCGGTTTGTCCTCAAGCACAAGAAGGTTTTCAGGTGGAAGGAGGATCTGGGAACGGATCCCAAGTTCTGGTATTTTGTCGACTAAACCTGCAGAGGCTCTATGGAAACGACACAAAAAAATATAATGACACACATATCGTCTATCATTGGAGAAGTCATCGCATTTGTCAAAGATGTCATCACCTGGAGCCTGTCGGGCGGGCTGGTATATCAGATATATCTGTGTATTCTGGCCGCTTTGATGGTGCTGGGGATCTATGCCTATTTTGTTCAACTAAAAATAGGCCTGGCAGCCACGAATATGTCGGATATCGTCAGCTGGGGATTTTATATCGCTAATTTCACCTTTCTGGTGGGCGTGGCCGCAGCCGCGGTGATGATTATTTTACCTTCCTACATTTTTAAAGACAAAGACCTGCACAAGGTGGTGATCGTCGGTGAAGTTGTGGCCATCGGCGCCCTGGTCATGTGCTTGTTGTTCGTGTTTGTGGACCTGGGTGCCCCCTGGAACGCATGGCACATGATACCGGTAATCGGGCTGTTCAATTGGCCCACATCACTGCTGACCTGGGACGTGCTGGTGCTAAACGGCTACCTGGTCTTGAACCTGCTGGTGCCGGCCTACATCCTGTTTTGTCATTATTACCACCGTAAACCCAACGAAAAATTATATTTGCCGCTCGTTTTTATCTCCATATTCTGGGCCTTCGGAATCCATCTGGTGACGGCCTTTTTGTACCAGGGGCTGCCGGCCCGGCCTTTTTGGAACAACCCCTTGATGGGCCCCCGTTTTCTGGCATCGGCTTTTGCGGCTGGCCCGGCGTTGATCATTATCGTGCTAAATATCGTTCAGTCCACAACCTCATTTCGCGTTGAAGATCAGGTCTTTAACAAAATCCGGCGTATCAGCGTGGTCGCGGCCATTATTAACCTGATCATGCTCTTTTCGGAGGTTTTCAAGGAATTCTATCTGCCCACCCATCACAGTCAGCCGGCCATCTACCTGTATTTTGGTCTCAAGGGCCACACCGCCCTGGTCCCGTGGATCTGGACCGCCATCGTCATGAACCTCATCGGCACCCTGACCATGGCGTTTAACCCGGGCAAGAACAATCCCAAAGTACTGGTACCGGCCTGTATGTTGCTGTTTTTAGGGATCTGGATCGAAAAAGGCATCGGTTTGATTGTGCCCGGCCTGGTGCCTTCACCCCTTGGGGAAGTGGTGAATTACGCGCCCAGCTGGGTTGAGGTCAGCATTACCCTCGGTATCCTGGCGCTGGGCATCTTTGTGGTCTCGCTGCTGTTAAAACCGGCGCTGATAATTGAACAGCGCTATGAGGGAGGGGAATAATCAGATTAAAATTTTACCAGTTATTGTTTAGCTGCCCGAGCTTTTTCTTGAACCCCTGCCCCTGGTCTGTATCAGCCAACATGGGGGCATAAATATTGACTTCGGTTTTTTCCCCTGTCAGCGCCTCGATCTTATTTTCAATGGCCGTTCTTTGTTTGCTCTTTCGCCATGCGTTCCAATCATCAAGTGATTCCCATCTACTGACCACCAAACATTCGTCCGGATGTTCCAGATTACTTAAAGTAGTGCCGGAGATGTAGCCCGGTTGATAGGTGGCAAGGACTCTGAGATGTAAGATCAGCGGAACCAGTTCTTTGGCCTGGCGACCCTGTTCGACTCTCCTTTTAATCATGACATCGATGGCCATCTTATCCTCCTGGGTGTTTTCAGGTAAATGAACATAATTTGGGTTTTAGTCGCTTGAAATGGCGCACGCATTACAGCGTTGTTAAGGAGCCCAGGTCATCAAAAGTCATCTCTCATCTTAAAAAATAATCTCTTTTTATCATTTTTAAAGCTAGCTCAAATTTGATTAATAATTGAATTTTCTTTATGTTTTCTGCTATCTTTAGATTTTTAATCACCCAAACAAGGAGATTCTGTCATGGAAATTAACGCCAACACTAAAATCGATGATCTGTTGAAAGAATACCCTTTTTTGGAAGATTTTTTGGTTAAGTTGTCACCCAAATTTAAAGGACTCAGAAATCCGATTATGCGCAAAACCATCGGCAAGGTGGCTACCGTCAGCAAGGTCGCTGGTATCGGCGGTCTGGACCTGGACGATTTTATAGCATCTCTGACAGCGGAGATAAGCCATCAAGCAGGCACAGCCGCAACACCGGACGAATCGACTCCTGATGGAACTGGAGGCGCTATCAGCGATCCCGAGGAAAAACAGGCGGCGCTTAAAGAAATTATCAAGGCCCTGCACGCCGGCGAGGACATGACGGTTCTCAAACAAAGATTCGGTCAGTTGATCGATGGGGTGGAGGCATCAGAGATCGCCAATATGGAGCAAGCCCTTATGGATGAGGGCCTGCCCGCAGAAGAAATCAAACGGCTGTGCGATG
Organism: Desulfobacterales bacterium; assembly: GCA_050122435.1. Taxonomy (GTDB): domain Bacteria; phylum Desulfobacterota; class Desulfobacteria; order Desulfobacterales; family JAHEIW01; genus JAHEIW01. The sequence continues at coordinate 7,533 of JASFIX010000001.1, read as the reverse complement.
TCCACGTTGAAATATTTAAAGCGGCTCTCGAGGAGCAGGACCGGCCGGAGCCGCCAAAGGGGCACCCTATCCACACCTTTATGAAGGAGAACCGGGTCTCCGAAAAGATCATGAGTGAGACCAGCATGCTCATGGGGCGTATCGGACACCCCCCCCGTCCCGAGGCTTTCAAGGAGAACCGCGGGGCGCTGCGCGCTATAGTCGAACGCCTATCTGAAATCGATACGCATTATACCCGTAAGGAAAATCAGCTTTTCCCCATGCTGGAAGCCCACCATTTTACCGGACCTTCCCAGGTGATGTGGTCGATCCACGACGATATCCGCGCCAGCCTCAAGCAGGCCCGTGATTTCATTGGCCAATCGGATGCGGAGGGCACTTTGACGGCATTGAAAGAAGCCATTCAGGCCATCCGGGATATGATTTACAAAGAAGAGCACATCCTATACCCGGCCAGTCTGGATATGCTTTCTGATCAGGAATGGATCAAGGTCAAGGAAGGTGAGGCCGATATCGGTTTTGCCTGGGTCGCCCCGGATAAGGGCTGGCCCGAAGATATCATCATGGAAAAGGCGCCCGAGGATGTGCCCCCCGAACCGGCGGAGGTTCTGGAAGAGGTGGCCGGGGCACTGGGACTGGATACGGGGCGCATGACCCTGGAGCAGATCAACCTGATGCTTACCCACCTGCCGGTGGACTTAACATTCGTGGATGAAAACGACCGCGTCGCTTATTACTCCGAAGGGCCCGAGCGGATTTTCCCACGCAGTCCCGCGATCATCGGCCGGGAGGTCCGCAACTGCCATCCGCCCAAAAGCGTCCATCTGGTCAATCAGATCCTGGACGCCTTCAAGTCCGGTTCACGGGATACGGCTGAATTTTGGATCGAGCTGGGGGGCAAATTCATCTTCATTCGCTATTTTGCGTTACGCGATAGCGACGGATACTATCGCGGATGTCTGGAGGTCAGCCAGGACCTGACCCAAATCCGCAAACTGGAAGGCCAGCAGCGCCTGTTGGACTGGGAATAGCCGATACACTGCCCAGATAATTTTAAGCAAAATAAAAAGCCATGATATCTATTATTTCTATATTATCATTGGCTTTTTTTGTTTTATACCGCTTTTCATAATTTTGTTCCGAATTAAGGAAATGCGGCATAAGTGGTTGTAGAAAAAAACGTTCGAATATCGGAACGTTTTTTTGACAACCACTATAAAATAATTGGAAACGGTTCGGTTTAGTTTGGAAAAACTGAATTTTTGAATACCTTTCATTCTGTCTGCTTTGAATCGACAATACCCTGCCATTTCCAGGTACCATTCTCTTTAACGACATGCAGGTCATCAGGCAAACGGAGCTCTCCCAGTGCACTGCCCTCGATATAACCTTGCACCCGGAAAGCTGCACCATTTGGCTGCACTCCAGTTACATGCAGTTTTATCCCGGATCGCCCTTTCAGAAAGGGCTGGAGGCGTTCGGCAAACAGTTTTCTGCCGCCTCCGGCCAATTGGAAACTCTCGGCAAAACAATCCTTTCCGAATAACGTAGACTTCCCAACCAGGGGACCGGAACAGTCATCCACGAACCGCTGCTGCTCCTCACTCAACTCCGCATCAAAATACTCATCGCGATCCAGCAGCGCGGTCTTTTTCGGTAACCCGAGCCATCTCCAGCGACCTTTCAATTTAATTAAATTCTCCAGTGGCCACACACCATCCAGGCCTGCGAATATATTCACGTAATCATATTTTATCGTGCCTCTCAGGTAGGCCCTGTTATTTTCAATACGAATCTTGGTAATGTGAACATATTCCAGATGAGGTGCGCCAGGGCGAAACATTATAGGATACGGGGTGTCATAGATATCTCGACCAAAGAAATTCAGCTCGTAATCGTATGCGCGGGCATAATTTGCAGCGATACGTCTGGGGTTACGGCTGGCGATATCCAGTGCAAATTGATTGAAGAAATCCAATATGTCTTCTGGCACGGGGGTTGAGAAAACATAATTCGGTGCAAGTATGTCGGTATTTTGCTTTGGCGCTGTTTCTGATTTCAGCTCCGGGCCGGCCGCCATTCCCTTGGGATCAGACGTTTCCAAAACAGCTTCGATAATCAGCTGCAGCAGACGATCATGCCCGTTATCCTGTGGCAGCGCAAAATGGCTCGTCGATGTGGTTACCAGCACCACATCCAGTGCCGGAACCAGGACAAGGTATTGCCCCCCTTCACCTCGCACTGCGATACTCTCATGTCCCCTGATCGTTGTCTTAATCCAGCTGCCCCCCGGAGTGTCATCAAAAGCAGCGTAAGGGACCTTGAAAAACAGCCAGCGAACCCACTCCCGGGAAACGATCCGCCGATTCTCCCAGGCCCCTTCCCGGGCCAGAAGGTAACCGATCTTGGCAAGATCCAGAGCTTTGAGCTGAAATCCGACCATTGGATCGCATGGCAGATCGTCATCGTCAGCCGCGTAAGTGGTAATTCCCAGGGGTTGGAACAGGTAACGGTCGGCAAAATTGAATACGCTCTGGCCGGAAACCTGTTCAATCACCTGGCTCAACAAATACGCTGCGGCAAAGTTTATCGCCGGTTGGATCTCTGTCCGTTGCCGGGAAATAACTCGCAGGCTGGCCTCGATTCGGTCTGCGGCGTAAAACAAATCCCAATAGTCCGAGTTCCCGGCACCCCAGAGCAGAGGCGCCTGTGCCCTGATCAGGTGGCTTAGCGTCAGCGGCGCTGCATCTTCGGATAGCGTTTGCCGCGCATGTTTTTGAAAAAAAGCAGACAGGGGTTGCTCAGGGCCCCGGATCAATTGCTGATCGATGGCAATACCGATCAGCACCTGGAGGAGCGGAAGATTCAGGGAATGCAGGTAATCCGTCGCCCTGGGACCACCGAGCCAGTAGTACTTTTCGACCACTGTCCTGCCGTTGCGGAGCATCAACAGGCTTCGCGCGGTGGGTAGCCGTGCGTTAACGTAATCGAGCGCTCTGGTCAAGCGGGTCGGATCGATGTGCTGCGTTTCCGGTTCCGCCGGACGCCATTGTTTCCTGTCGAGATGCAATGTCTTTTGAGGATAAAGCGCATAGCATAAGTAAACGATTGCGGTTATCGCTGCCAGACAGACCAGGTAAAGTCCAGTATACTTGAGGAGCTTTTTCATAAAATTCATATATTCTGCGCCCTCGGGACATCAAAGTGTTTCAAAGAATCCATCGGCCCAGCCCCATAAAATATTCGCAACAGGGCCGGCGCGAGCAATACATCGGCCAGAAAGGCCACCAGTAAAGCAATCCCCAGCACCAAACCGAAATCAGCGACCACTTTCAGGTCACTGAATAGTCGCATCCAGAAACTGGCAACCAGAATCAGCGTTGTTGCCATTAAGGCCCGGCCTGCGGATTTTAATGTCTCGCTGACAGCAAAGTGGATATCGCCGGACCTCGAGTAGTACTTTCGGAAGTTATGGAAAAAATGGATGGTATCATCCACAGCCAATCCGATGAGGATACTGCCGCCAATCAGGTTGTATGTATTCAGGGGGATGTCCAGATACCCCATAACGCCCAGCGCAATGGCAATCGGCAACAGATTGGGAACCATGGCCAATAGTCCCAGACGCACATCGCCAACGGCCAGGATCATTAAGGCCGTAATCAGCAGAAATCCCGTACTGTAACCGATGGCCAGGCTGCTCATCATCGCATCAATGATGCCGGAATTGATGGCCGCAACGCCGGTTACCGCCAGGTCGATACCGGAGTCGAACAACGTTGCGGCCTTTTTCCGCACCCGTGCAATGAAATCAACATCATGGGCAGCATCTCTCCAGTACATCATGGCGGTCAAACGACCGATGCGCAAATCCGCATCCGTGTATTTTTGTAAGGTCTCAGGGACAATGCGACCGATGTGATCGAATTGCTCGGCCAGGGTCGGTTCGTCTTCAGGATTCGGGCATGGAAGCTGATCCCGTCCTGTTGTTGCACAGGAGATTTCCTTGATGAGATCGACGAAAGATCGGGTTCTACCAATATAAGCGCGCCCCTGAATATCCGTCTCAGATCTCAGGTAGGAATCCAACTGCTCGATAGCCTGAAGCAGGTCGGGGTCGATGATTCCCCGTTCCCGCTGCGAATCAATCATTACTTCCAGCGCCCGAAATCCGCCGGTCTGTGCTTCAATCAACCGGACCTGCCGCATGAAATCGGAATCTTCAGTGAAATAGTGTAGCTGGTTGTGGGAAAAATGAAGCCGGGGGATGCTAAAACCCACGAAAAGGGTACCCGCAAGGAACAGAATCAAAACGAGGTAAGGCCGGGTAACCCCAAGACGACCCAGCGCCATCAGGGCTCGGTTGTAGATGGAAGTCTCATAGTTTGCTTCACCCTTTTTCACACCGGCAACAACCTGCATTATGGAGAGAAGTGCCGGCATGGTGATGAGCGTAAACACCAGAATGGCGAGAATTCCAATAATTGTGAAATTCACTAAATGTGCGATCGGTACGATTTCCGAGAATGAAAATGACAGTAATCCCGCTGCAGTTGTAAAGCTGGTCATGGTGATCGGAAAACCGGAGTGCTTCATGGTGGCGACAATACCACGGAACTTCCCAACCCGATTTTGGTACTTATAATAGACCACCAGGAAATGAATAGGCGCGGTCAGGCCGATGGACAGCAGGATGGAAGGCAACATAGACGAGGTCAGGCTGAGGCGAACCGACAACAAGACCATCAATCCTAAAGCAACCATCAGGCCCAAAATGGCCGTCACCTGGGGCAAGAAAGCACCCGTGCCCCGACCAAACACAATTGGCATGAACAGAACCGGAACAAGGATGATCGCGAGACACATCTTCTTCATGTTAGAGCGGACCATCGGCTCGACATGATACTGGTAGACCGGCGTTCCACTGAAGGCAATGCTGAAGTCCGGCGTCTGGTATTGCTTGATGACGGTCTCAACGATGCCGATGACGGCAATATTCTCTACCTGTGATATCGACTGTTGTGCCGCAGGGGGAGGAGGCTCTGATGCCCCGCGTACACCCCGGGCATAACCCCGCAATCGCAGGCCATCGGCCGTCAACGCCGAGATCGCCTGCGTTTTGATAACAACGATGGCATGTTTGCCATCCGGGGTAAAATACAGATTCTGGAATCCTGGATAGGAATTCCCGCGATGTCTGTACTGCTGCGCTTCTTCTTCTGTCCGCGGCAGGTTATCGAGAAAGCCCCCGACACGCACCCCGCTATCAACGGGCTCGATATAGGGTGCATTGGCCAGCGAACTGACCTCTTTCAACAGCGGTAGTGAATTCTCCAGATCCTCATGAAATTGCTTGAGTGTGGTGAGGAATTCACGGCTGAAAATATCGGAGGAGGAGATCAGCAGCACAATTTCTTCATCACGTCCGAATTGTCTGCGAAATCGCTGATAATCGGCAAGTACTTTATCATGCCGCGTGAACATGCTTTCTACAGAAGTGGCGATACTGAGTTTGGGGAGCTGAGTGGCCGCCAATCCGCTCACCACAACCGTCATCAGCAAAATAGCCCAACGGTAACGAATGACCCCGATGCCCAAATAATAAAATCCTTTTTCTATCTTGCGCTTATAATCATACATCGATGTTACTCATTATACCTACTTTCTTTTAAGAGTTGTCAGATAGTCAGAATATTACAAAATGTATCGCAATCGTGAAATATATGATGAAGCCCCGTTTTTTGCTCTCAAAATCATGTGCTATGAAACCATCTGATAATTTTTAATAAATCACAATTAATGCGTTTTTCATCACCAATCACTTTATCTGAGCGATTAGGCGAATTGTTTCTGTATATTTGGACGTTTTAAATATACAAATGTACAATTGTCAAGTACAATTATACCATTTTGGAAATTAAAGTGAATGCTGCTTCAACCAAAGTGATTCCTTCCGAACGCCAATTTGCATTTTCTCTGGATTTTAGATGCCAATCTGAAAATAAAGAAGATCCAAAAAAAGGGGTACCGGCTAAGCCGGCTTCTCGGCTGCCTGCTTTAGATATTCAAACAGCAGCATGCCGACCATGGCCAGACACTCCATATCCAGATAATTTTCCGCGCGTCTTTCAAAAAGCACCGAACACCGGGCCGGAAACTCCTCATCGGCATCGTTGAAAAGCATCAGAACCGGAATCTTCGGCAGGGCATTGAACTGCATGCACAGGTCATAGGAGAAGGTTGCAGCAGGCGGATGGCCATGGATTCGCCGACAGGCGGCTTCCAGGTCTTTCAGGTGCCCTGAAAAATATTTTGCCAGTGGGACTTCGGTGTAATTGAAGAAGGCACCGGCAAAGGGCGCCGAATCCTTGAAATCTTTAAAGCTGACCCAATCATTTTCAGCCGGATCATGGTCAGGATACAGCAGCAGGTATTTAAAGAGAATCACACATACTGAAAAATTCGGCCTGCTGCCGGATGAATCGCTAATCCCGGCAGCGGATACCCTTAGGGGATTCCCGAAAAAAGGGACGATCAATTCTTCACCGACCATTTCTGCCCCGAGTCGATCGGCGATATTTTTAAAATCCAGCCCATCAATCCGGGCCAGATAGTTCGTGTAGGTTTCTTCAAATACGGATGATGGGTTCATGTTTTAAGCAAAAAAATTATTATAACGTCGGGAATTAATTTTCAGTAGTTTTCAGGTGCCAACATTCAGGTTCTGGGTTCTGGGTTCAGGGTTATTGCCTTGAAACGATACGACGAGCTACAAGTTGGCTGCCGGACCTTTATCTTTCTTACTCTTTTCATGCTTTTTGGTTTTGCTCAACCTCTGAACCTCTGAACGTTGAACCTTTGAACCTTCGCTGCGGCTTTGCGTGAGGCCTAATTAATCAATAATTGCAAACGCTCGCACCGGGAACGACCCCATCCCTTTTACCGGGGCGGGTACTGCAAAGAATCTAAACCCTTGATCCGGCAATTTGTCCAGGTGACACATATGTTCGACAATCGGAATATTGGCCTTCAGTAAAATGGAATGCGCCGGTCGGGTCCCATCGTCGGTGTCATCGATATTAAGCGAGTCGATTCCCACCAGGGCAGCACCGGAGGATTTTAGATATTCAGCTGCATCCCGCGTAAGGAAGGGGTGGTTTGCAAAATATGCATCCGTTCTCCAATGTCGGTCCCATCCGGTATGGATGAGGACGGCTTTGCCCTCAACATTCTGGTTTTCGAAAACATTCTTACCAATTGAACGCATTCCTTGAGCGGCCCGAATCACGATGCCGTCAAGATTAGCGATCGACGTCATTTTAAGCCCGGATAAATCAATTCCATCCGAGTAGCGATGAAAGGGAGCATCAATATAGGTGCCGGTATTGGCGACCATCTCGATTTTTCCGATCTGAAAGGTCGTGCCTTCCGAATAATGGGACACAGCTTCTTCCCGGCTCAGATGGTCGCTAATTACAGGCCCCGGCAGACCGCTATAGGTGATCATGCTATCTTCGATGCTGTGGCTAAGTT